>CANFJF010000009.1 GCA_947447355.1 Comamonadaceae bacterium | reverse complement strand
GTATTCGCCTCGGCCAATCACATCAACTACGCCCAGCCCGACAGCAACAAGGGTGCGACTCTGACGCAGATTGCAGCCTTCGGTAAAAACTTCCAGCTGAACAACGACCCGACAAGCATGAACTACGCCGGGTTTAACGCAACAACCAAGGACACGGATTTCAATTACATCCGCCTGCGCAGTGAGCTGGGTAACGGCTGGCAGACCGACAACCAGGCCTACACCTATGCCTACAACAACCAAACCAAATCGTCGACGGATCCAACTTGGACGGGCACCACGCCCGCTGCCTCTGATCCGCGCAGAACAGCCCCAGCAGGGACTTGGGTGAAGGCCTCATCAGTACTTTTGAATGGTGATATTCCCGGGATTGACAAACAGAACCAATACCGTGTGATTGGCGATATTTTCAAAGCGACTAAAAAGATGGATGCGGGTCTCGCTCGCGTGGGCCTTTGGTACGAAACCTCATCCACTGATCGTCATCAATACGACATCGATATGACCACGGGTGCCTACAACCGCATTGAAGGTACTGCCGCAAATGGCGCCTTTTTGCCCGGCACCAACCGCCCTATCGACAGTGTGTTGTTTGACCAGCAGTCCAAGATCAAGTCAACGCAACCGTTTGCCGAGTTTGAATGGGCCGCCGCTCCTGGCATGACCGTCACGCCGGGTCTGAAGTACGCCAACATCACGCGTTCAGTCAGCGCCGCCGTCGAGTCAACCACCCGTGTAGCCCACGATGCATCGTTGACTTACAGCGCCACGCTGCCGTTCTTGACGATCAACCAGCAGCTGAGCCCGGGCTTGGCGATGTATGCGCAATATGCCAAGGGCATGCAAATTCCTGATTTGAAAACTTTCTACATCGCAGACGTCAGCAAGAACAGCACTGAGCCGCAAAAATCGACCAATTACCAAGTCGGTATTGTTGGAAAAAGCGATCGCATGACTTGGGATGCCGATCTGTACCGCATTGACTTCACCAACAAACTCGTGACGAACAATTTGACCGGTGTTGATGCTGGCTTTGTGAACATTGGTGGTGCGCGCTATCAAGGCGTCGAAGCCCAAATGGCCTACCTGATTGGTGCTGGCCTCTCGGCTTATGCCAATGGATCAGTCAACAGCGCCAAAGCCAACGACACAGGGATGCAAATTGCCAATGCGCCAACGATGACGGCTGCGCTGGGTGGACTGTTCAATCAAGGGCCGTGGGCCAGTTCTTTGATTTATAAAGTCACGGGTGCTGCTCGTCAGAAGGACTTTGACGCCACCAAGGCGGCGATCAATGGCACGCCGTATTACGACTATTACAACGCGCAGGCTTATGGCAACTTGGATCTTGGTTTGGCTTACACCGTTCCAAATGCTGGTAGTTTTGCTAAAAAACTCAAGCTGCAATTGAATGTGTTCAATCTGTTGAACAGTCAGAAAGTGACCGCTATCGCCAACTCGCCAGTGAAGGCGAATGCGAGCCTTTTGCAGTACGACACCTACATTTACCAAGCCCCACGTAGCCTGCAGGTGTCTCTCAAAGCGGACTTCTGATCATGACGCTGAGCAAATTGCTTGAGCTGGCCAACCACTCCGGCGGCACGCTGTACCTGATGTGTCTGCTGTTGCTGGTGGCGTTGACCGTCATCATCGAGCGCAGCGTGTACTTGTCCAAAATGCAGCAAGGCGGGGCGGACTTGATCGCCCTGCTGAACACCGGCGTGGTGTTGCATTCGGAGGCAACGCAGAAAGCGTTGCGCCAGCATGAAAGGCTGCCGCATGTGAGCCTGTTCACGGCGGCGCTGATCGAGCCGACCAGCGCCGCTCGCGAGACCTGTGCGGGTCACCTCGAAGAAGCGGTGATGCATGAGGTGCCGACGCTTGACCGTTCTTTGTGGATGCTGGACACGGTCATCACGCTGGCGCCGTTGCTGGGTCTTTTTGGCACCATCATCGGCATGTTTGGCGCATTTGCTGTGCTGGGTGATGTGCAAAACGGCGCGGGTGAAGTCACCGGTGGCATTGCAGAAGCCTTGATCGCCACGGCCTCTGGTTTGTTCATTGCGATGATTGGTCTGGTCTTTTTCAATTGGCTCAACACCAAAGTGCGCGTCATCGTGCACCAAATGGAAACACTCAAGCTGATGCTGTTGAACAGACGCTTTGGTGTGGCGCAAGGCGTTGATGTGCGCAGTGGTCTGAAGGTGGTTTGACGATGCGCTATTTCGAGACGCGCAAGGCCCGCATCGAGATCATTCCGATGATCGACATCATGCTCTTTCTGCTGGTGTTTTTTGCGATGATGACCTTGCGGATGATTCCCGCCTCTGGCCACGTGTCCAAGTTGCCGACCAGCTCGACCGCGACGACGATAGCGCCACCCAAACTGATGATTGAAATTCATGCGGGTGGTGAACTCTTTGCCGAAGGTCAGGTCGTGACGTCTGAACGTGTGAGCGATTTGGTCCGCAGCCGTGACCCAGCCAAGCTGGCCGTCACGATTGCCGGTAGCGAGGACGCCACCTTGCAGCAAGTGATGCACGTGATTGACGCCGTGCGCATTGGCGGCGCCACTCAAATTGGACTGGCCGCTCGTCAGGCCGCACGGTGAGCGCTGTTCTTCAGGGGTTCGCCTTTGCCCGCAGAGGCGAACGACGTCAATGGCAAGCGTTTGGTTCTGCGCTGGGTCTAGAAGTTGTTGTCATTGGCGTGCTGATGGCTTGGCTGGCCGCGCACACACCCCCGTTGCCAGAGGTCGTTGTGCCGCTGAGCATTGAGTCGCTGGTCACGCCGGCCATTGAGAAGCCACGGGAGCCCGAAAAAGTGAAACCACCACCGGTCGTGCCGCCCGTTAAACCGCTGGTGCGTGCGGTGACGCCCACGCCGCCCGCGCCTGTGCCCACCCCGGTGGTGGCCGCTATGACCCCACCGTTGTCCCCGGCGCCATCGCCCATCGCTGCGCCCACGGCGCCAGCCGCTCCGGTGGCCACAGCCGCACCCGCGGTGCCGGTCGTGCCGCCAACCGCCAACGTTGTTGATCCCTCGCTGGCCTACAACGCCAAGCTCACGGCCGCTGCCCAAGCTGCGTTTGAAGTGCCCGGCGCTGTGACGGCATTGGGTTTCAAAGGTCGGGCGCGGGTGGAGTTCAATCTGCGCGACGCGGTAGCTTCCGCCGTGCACATCGTTCAGTCGAGTGGACTCGGTGCGATGGACCGTGCGGCTTTGAAGGCCGTGCAGAACGCGGTATTCCCGCAGCCGCCAGCGAGTTTGCAGGGCAAAGAGTTGCGTTACCAAATTTGGGTGACGCACGACACGGCTCACTGAGCGCTCATTGAGTTTGGCCATTGACCAAGCCCTATTCAAGTACAGAGAATCGAGAACATCATGCGCACCCCTCACCATTCGCGCCCCTTGTGGACTGAATGGCTCTTCATCGTGATGTCCGTGACATTGGCCAGTAGCCTGACGCCGCCTGCGACAGCGGCTGACGTGGCATCCGTGGCATCCGTGGCATCCGTGGTGGCGCCTGACGCCGTTTTCACCGTGCAAGCCGAAGGGCAGCGCGCTATCGTGCGCGCACTGACCCGTGCCGACAGTTGCCCCAGCATCTCGTGGAGTGGCAAACCCTCAGAGGTCATGAGCTTGCGTGTCCCTGCGGCAACGCAACCGGCGCGTCAAGAGGCCATCCAAGCCGACAGCAAACCGGCCGTCTTCGATGTTCGAACGTGTGAGGCGACTTGGCCCCAAGGCGTTTACAGCGCCAGCGTGGACGGCACAACGCTGGCCGCACCGCGCGCGGACATCAAGCGCATCGTCATCATTGCCGACACCGGTTGCCGCATGAAGGCGTCTGAAAACGCCTTCCAAGACTGCAACGACCCCGCCAAGTGGCCGTTCGCCAAAGTGGCCCAAAGCGCGGCTGCCAAGCATCCGGATCTGGTGATTCATATTGGCGATATTCATTACCGTGAAAGCCCTTGCCCAGCTGGCAATGCAGGCTGCGCCCATGTCGCTTGGGGCTATGGCTATGACGCTTGGCAGGCTGACTTCTTCAAACCGGCAGCACCTTTATTGGCTGCTGCACCCTGGGTGTTGGTGCGCGGTAACCACGAGTCCTGTGCCCGGGCTGGCCAAGGCTGGTTCCGCTTCATGGATGCGCAGCCTTGGAGCGAGGCACGCTCTTGTAATCAGCCTAAGTTGGACACAGATGCCGATTACAGCCAGCCTTACGCGGTGAGCTTGTCGCCCTTCGCTCAATTGCTGATTTTTGACTCGTCCAAAACCAGTGGCAAACCTTACGGCCCCAAAGACTTGGCGTTCAGTCAGTACCAAGCGAACATGCAGGTCGTGCAAGAGTTGGCACTTCAAAAGCCACACAGTTTTTTCATGAGTCATCACCCGTTATTGGCCGTGGCACCGTCTAAGAACACCCGCCAACTCAAAAATGGCGGCAACCTCGGCTTGACATCGGTTTTTGAAACCCTTCACCCTGAGCGTTTGTTGCCTGATGGCATTGACGCCAGCATGCACGGTCACCTGCATTTCTTCGAAGCCATCAGCTTCAAAACGGCGCACCCGGCATCGATCATCATGGGCAACGCTGGCTCTGCCAACGAAGGCACCCTGGCAACGGCGCTAGCACCGGGCGAAAAATTGCACGCCAACGCGGTTGTCGAAGACTATGTGGCAAGCGCCGAATATGGGTTCGCGACTTTGGACAGAGTGGATGGCGGCGAGACTGGCGAATGGTTGCTGACGGAGTTTGACACCGACGGGAAAGCCGTTTTTCTCTGCAAAATTAAAAATAGCAAGAGCCAATGCACAAAGGCCGGCTTGTGAAAATGCCCGCATCGATGGCCTCTGCGTTGCATCGATATGCAACGCATGTTGTGGCGGCCCTGATCGTCGTGGTCGGCGTCACCGGCACGATGATGTTTTATCGCCTTTACAAAAGTAGCGTGCAGGATTTGCACGCTTGGATAGGCATGGCTTTTTTGTTGGCTATCGTGCTTCACGTCACCAGAAACCGACGTCAGTTGGTTACGATTTTTTTCCACACGCGAATGCACGTTTTGTGGATGATCACCGCTGCGGTGGCGGCCTGTTTTGTGTATTTAGCCCCTGCGCCAAAGCCTAATCCAGCCAGGAGCTTGACCAAGGCTGTCTTGCGCGCGCCTCTGGTGACCATCGTGCCCGTTTTGGGGATCACGCCCGAACTGGCCATGGCTAGGATGCGAATGGCGGGTGTGGCCAACCCTGCGCTGGATCAGTCCATTGAGGAGGCCGCGCAACGCAGCCACACTGACCCGGTCACCTTGCTCGTCGCGGTGCTTAATACCGAGAAAAAATACTAGGGCGAAGCGGATTTTCTTGGCTTGACCTTCAAATGACGCTGGTATGGCGCGGCGCGGAGAATGACCAAGATGTCATCTACGCCACCGCTGCCCACACGTCGTTCTGAATTGCTGGCGCGTCTGGCTGAGCCGAAGCGCTATGACCTTGCGGTGATAGGCGGTGGTGCGACCGGTCTGGGCGTGGCGCTGGAGGCGGCGTCACGCGGTTATTCGGTGGTGTTGCTGGAGTCTCACGATTTCGCCAAAGGCACCTCATCCCGCGCGACGAAGCTGGTGCATGGCGGCGTGCGCTATTTGGCGCAGGGCAACTTGGCGCTGGTGCGTGAGGCGCTGCATGAGCGCTCGGTCCTGCTGAAAAATGCCCCACACCTAGCGCAGCCCCTGGCTTTCGTCATGCCATCCTATAAATACTGGGAAGCGCCTTTTTATGGTGTGGGCTTGAAGCTGTACGACCTGCTGGCGGGCGCTTCGGGGCTTGGCAAGACCGAATTTTTAAGCCGCCGTGGAACGCTGCAATGCCTGCCGACAGTACAGCCGCAGGGGCTCAAGGGCGGCGTCAAGTACTGGGATGGCCAGTTTGACGATGCCCGTCTGGCGTTGGCGTTGGCGCGTACGGCCGCGCAGCAGAGCGCGCTGTTGGTTAATTACTGTCCGGTCACTGGGTTTATCCAGGAGGACGGTCAACTGGCTGGCGTGCATGCCCGCGATGAGGAAACAGGCCAGACTTTTGATGTGCGGGCTGGCTGTGTCGTCAATGCGGCGGGCGTCTGGGTTGACGAGTTGCGGGCGCTGGACGGTGCTGCCGCGGGAAAAACTGTCACGCCGATGGTGGCGCCAAGTCAAGGCGTGCATTTGGTGGTGGATCGGTCGTTCTGGCCCACCGACCACGCTTTGTTGGTACCCAAAACCCGCGATGGCCGAGTGCTTTTTGCCGTGCCTTGGCTGGGCAAAGTCATCTTGGGGACGACAGACACGCCACGGAATGATTTGGCCCGCGAGCCGCTGGCGTTTAAACATGAAGTCGACTTTATTTTGAATGAGTCGGCGCGCTATCTGACGCGAGCGCCGCTGGAAGCGGATGTTCTCAGCATTTGGGTGGGCTTACGGCCTTTGGTCAAGCCGCCAGAAAAAGAGGGGCGAAGTACAAAAGGTATTTCGCGTGAGCACACAGTGCTTATCAGCGGTAGTGGCTTGATCACGGTCACAGGCGGTAAGTGGACGACTTACCGGGCGATGGCGGAAGATGTCTTGCGGCATGGCGTTGACGCTGAGCTGTTGCAGGGCCGCGGAAGTTCCGTCACTGCGGCGCTACCGCTTGTGGGCGCTGTGCCTTCACGACACAAAATAAGTGAGACTTCTGGATTGCACAGTTACGGAGCTGAAGAGGATATCGTCCGAACCTTAGAGGGGCATGACCGATGGCTGTGCCCAGGCTTGTCTGAGGCCATGGTGCGCTTTGCGGCTCGCTATGAATATGCACGAACCGTAGAAGACATGTTGGCGAGGCGTTCGCGGATCCTGTTTTTAGACGCGAAAGTGGCAGAGTCTATGGCCGCAGACGTGGCGCGATTGCTCAAAGTTGAGACAGGCATCGACCCCCAGTTAGGCGCATTTCTGGCACTTTGCCACATTTACCGAACACTGCCGAGCTAATCGCCGCAGAGTGAAGGACATGCGGGGTGGCTGAAAAATCAGTCGGTGGAAACGTAGCGTTGGCGCGACAAATTGGGTCGCGCCAGCGCGGCAGAGCCTCGAATTGAGGAGTTTTTGACGCTAGAGACTGATTATTTTTCAAGGCGGTAAAGATTTTTTAAGCCAGCGAGTTGACTCCATGTATTTATGCAGTCATAATAGTGGGCTTCGCTTCAAAAAGGCGGAGACTTCTGCCCAGCGGAAGCAGTACGAGTGGTTTGTACTGTGGACGACGGGCCCAAGACTGACTGGCTGAATGGCTGCCTTGATTAAATCGGGCGGCTGATCAACTGGTGCAAGTTGGGACTAATTTAAATGATTCAAACGCAATCCAAACTCGACGTTGCTGACAACACGGGTGCTAAATCCGTGATGTGCATCAAAGTGCTGGGCGGCTCTAAGCGCCGTTACGCCAGCGTTGGTGATGTCATTAAAGTGACCATCAAAGAAGCAGCCCCACGTGGCCGTGTCAAAAAAGGTGAGGTTTACAGCGCTGTTGTTGTCCGCACTGCCAAAGGCATTCGTCGCGGCGACGGCTCCCTTGTTAAATTTGACGGCAATGCAGCAGTCTTGCTCAACGCCAAACTCGAGCCAATCGGCACGCGTATCTTTGGACCAGTGACGCGCGAGTTGCGCACTGAGAAGTTCATGAAGATCGTGTCTTTGGCTCCTGAAGTTCTTTAAGGACCCGCCATGAACAAAATTCGCAAAGGCGACGAAGTCGTCGTTCTCGCAGGACGAGACAAAGGCAAGCGCGGCACGGTTGCGCTTCGCAAAGACGAAAGCTACCTGATGGTGGACGGTGTCAACATGGTCAAAAAACATGCAAAACCCAATCCGCTCAAAGGTATCGCAGGTGGCATTGTTGAGAAAAACATGCCGATTCACCAGTCCAACGTAGCAATTTTTAATGCTGCAACGGGCAAGGCGGATCGTGTTGGTATCAAGTTGTTGGCTGACGGCAAAAAAGTGCGCGTCTTCAAGTCCAGCGGCGACGAAATTAAGGCTGCATAAAAATGGCACGCTTGCAAGCTCAGTACCGCGAGAAAATCGCGCCAGCCCTGATTGAAAAATTCGGCTACACGACACCGATGCAGGTCCCCCGCATCACCAAGATCACTCTCAACATGGGTGTGAGCGAGGCGGTTGCCGATAAGAAAGTTATGGACAGCGCCGTCGGCGACATGACTAAGATTGCTGGCCAAAAGCCAGTGGTCACCAAGGCTAAAAAGGCTATCGCTGGTTTTAAAATCCGCGAAGACTTGCCAATTGGCTGCATGGTCACCCTGCGCGGCGTGAAGATGTATGAATTCCTCGATCGTTTCGTCACGGTGGCTTTGCCGCGTGTACGTGACTTCCGTGGTATTTCCGGTCGGGCCTTTGATGGCCGCGGCAACTACAACATCGGCGTGAAAGAGCAGATCATTTTCCCTGAGATTGAGTACGACAAAGTTGATGCTTTGCGCGGTCTCAATATCAGTATCACCACGACGGCTAAGACCGATGAAGAGTGCAAAGCACTGCTCACCGCCTTCCGTTTTCCGTTCAAGAACTGAAGGCGCAAGAGATGTCAAAACAAGCTCTACTGCAACGTGAAATCAAGCGCGACAAGCTCGCTGCTAAGTTCGCGAAAAAATACGCAGAACTGAAAAAGACCGCAGGCGACTTCAAGCGCACTGACGACGAGCGCGCCCTGGCCCGTCTTGAGTTGCAAAAGTTGCCACGCAATGCGAACCCAACTCGTCAGCGTAACCGCTGCGCGATCACGGGTCGTCCACGCGGTACGTTCCGTCAATTTGGTCTGGCTCGCGCCAAGATCCGTGAATTGGCTTTTGCCGGTGATATCCCCGGTATCACCAAAGCCAGCTGGTAAGCCCTAGGAGAACCACAAATGAGCATGAGTGATCCTATCGCCGACATGTTGACGCGTATCCGCAATGCACAAATGGTTGAAAAAGCTGTTGTGCAGGTGCCGTCTTCTAAAGTCAAAGTCGCTATCGCCCAGGTCTTGAAAGATGAGGGCTACATTGATGGCTTCTCAGTCAAGGCCAACGACGGTAAACCCCAATTGGAAATTGCCCTGAAGTATTACGCAGGTCGTCCCGTGATTGAGCGCATTGAGCGCGTCAGTCGCCCGGGTTTGCGTGTTTACAAAGGCCACGGTTCCATTCCACAAGTCATGAATGGCTTGGGTGTGGCCATCGTCACCACGCCACAAGGCGTGATGACGGATCGCAAAGCACGCGCAACCGGTATCGGTGGCGAAGTTCTTTGCTACGTGGCTTAACGGACATTAGGAGTAACTGAAATGTCTCGTGTAGCAAAAATGCCAGTCATCGTCCCAGCGGGCGTTGACGTTGTCTTCAAAGAAGACCACATCAATGTCAAGGGCGCCCTCGGCACCTTGGCGCAAGCGCAAAACGTTCTGGTGACCATCAAGAACGAAGCCGGCCAGCTGACTTTCGTTCCTGCGAACGATTCACGCGAAGCCAATGCCATGAGCGGCACCATGCGCCAGCTCGTGAACAACATGGTCACTGGTGTCACCAAGGGCTTTGAGAAAAAGCTCAATTTGGTGGGTGTGGGTTTCAAAGCCCAAGCCCAAGGCGCCAAACTGAATCTGACGGTGGGTTTTTCCCACCCGGTGATCATTGACATGCCGGCTGGCATCAAGGTCGAAACCCCAACAGCGACGGAAGTCCTGATCAAAGGTTCTGATCGTCAGCGCGTCGGTCAGATTGCTGCTGAAGTTCGTGCGATTCGTCCTCCTGAGCCTTACAAAGGCAAGGGCATCCGTTATTCGGATGAGAAGATCACGATCAAAGAAACCAAGAAGAAATAAGGAGCTGCATCATGTTGACCAAAAAAGAGCAGCGCCTTCGTCGTTCACGTCAAACCCGCATCCGGATTGCGACGCAAGGCGTGGCACGTTTGACGGTGAATCGTACCAATTTGCATATTTACGCCAGCGTCATTTCTGGCGATGGCTCCAAAATCCTGGCCGCTGCCTCCACGGCAGAAGTCGAAGTCCGCAAGGAACTCGGCGCGTCAGGCAAGGGCGGTAATGTTGCTGCTGCGCTGGCCATTGGCAAGCGCATTGCTGAAAAAGCAAAAGCAGCTGGTGTTGAAAAAGTAGCGTTTGACCGCGCTGGCTTCGCCTACCACGGCCGCGTGAAAGCGCTCGCCGAGGCTGCGCGTGAAGCCGGCTTGCAGTTCTAAAGACTGGAATTAAGTATGGCTAAGTTTCAAGCTAAATCAAACAACGACGCTCCGGACGATGGTCTGAAGGAAAAGATGATTGCGGTCAACCGCGTCACCAAAGTCGTTAAGGGCGGTCGTATTCTGGGTTTTGCTGCACTGACGGTTGTCGGTGATGGCGCAGGCCGGGTCGGCATGGGCAAAGGCAAATCGAAAGAAGTGCCTGCAGCTGTGCAAAAGGCCATGGAAGAGGCGCGTCGCAATATGACCTCCGTGTCGTTGAAGAACGGCACCATCCATCACAACGTCTTTGGTCACCACGGTGCCGCCAACGTCATGATGGCACCAGCGCCAAAAGGTACCGGCATCATTGCTGGTGGACCAATGCGCGCTGTCTTCGAAGTCATGGGCATCACCGATATCGTGGCCAAAAGCCATGGTTCGAGCAACCCATACAACATGGTGCGCGCCACGATGGACGCCCTGAACAAATCCACCACGGCTTCCAATATTGCGGCCAAGCGTGGAAAAACAGTCGAAGACATTTTCGGCTAAGGCGGTACGGTTATGACGACAGAAAACAAACTCAAAGTCCAATTGGTGAAGAGCCCTATTGGCACCAAGGAATCACATCGTGCGACGGTGCGTGGTCTTGGCCTTCGCGGCATCAATAGCACCCGCGAACTGGAAGACACGCCCGCTGTACGCGGCATGATCAACAAGATCAGTTACCTGGTCAAGATTCTGTAAGGACAGGTTCATCATGGAATTAAACACAATCAAGCCAGCCGATGGCGCCAAGCATGCTAAGCGCCGTGTCGGTCGCGGCATTGGCTCCGGTTTGGGTAAAACTGCCGGTCGTGGTCACAAAGGCCAAAAATCCCGCTCGGGTGGCTACCATAAAGTCGGTTTTGAAGGCGGTCAAATGCCTTTGCAACGCCGTTTGCCAAAGCGCGGTTTCAAGTCGCATCAGCTGCAATTCAATGCAGAAGTGACTTTGACGTCCCTTGAAGAGCTCGGTTTGGCTGAAGTCGACATGTTGGTGCTGAAAAGTGCTGGCTTGGTCGGTCATATGGTTAAGACCGTTAAGGTTATCAAGACCGGCGCCCTGACAAAAGCTGTCAAGCTCAACGGGATTGGCGCAACCGCCGGTGCTAAAGCAGCTATCGAAGCCGTCGGCGGCTCGATCGCCTGATTCTCAGTCAACTACTCAACGGATAACGATCAGTGGCCACCAGCTCCGCCCAAATTGCAAAGACCGGCAAGTTCGGCGACTTGCGCAATCGGCTTGTATTCTTGCTGCTCGCGCTGGTCGTTTATCGCGTGGGTGCTCACATTCCTGTGCCTGGAATCGATGCAACGTCATTGAAGGCGTTGTTCAGCGGACAGCAAGGCGGCATATTGAATTTATTCAATATGTTCTCGGGTGGTGCACTGTCACGCTTTACCGTTTTTGCGCTGGGCATCATGCCCTACATCTCTGCATCGATCATCATGCAGCTGCTCACCTATGTGGTTCCCACATTCGAGCAGCTCAAAAAAGAAGGTGAGTCGGGTCGTCGCAAGATCACCCAATACACGCGTTATGGCACCTTGGGCCTGGCCTTGTTCCAGTCGATGGGAATTGCAGTGGCTCTGGAGAGCTCGCCTGGTTTGGTGTTGGCTCCTGGTTTTGGTTTCCGTATGACAGCAGTCGTTAGTTTGACGGCGGGCACCATGTTCTTGATGTGGCTCGGTGAACAAATCACTGAACGTGGTCTGGGTAATGGTATTTCGATCCTGATTTTTGCCGGTATTGCTGCTGGTTTGCCTAATGCAATGGGTGGCTTGCTGGAGTTGGTTCGCACCGGAGCCATGAGTATTCTCGTGGCGCTGGTCGTCGTGGTTGTCGTCGCACTGGTCACTTATTTTGTGGTGTTTGTTGAGCGCGGTCAGCGAAAGATTTTGGTGAACTATGCGCGGCGTCAAGTCGGCAACAAAGTTTACGGTGGTCAATCGTCTCACCTGCCTTTGAAGTTGAACATGGCTGGTGTGATCCCACCGATCTTTGCGTCTTCCATTATCTTGTTGCCGGCTACTGTCGTGGGTTGGTTCACGACAGGTGACAGCATGCGTTGGCTGAAGGATATTGCTGCGACATTGACACCCGGCCAGCCGATCTATGTGATGCTCTATGCGTCAGCGATTATATTTTTCTGTTTCTTTTACACGGCGTTGGTGTTCAACAGTCGTGAAACAGCAGACAACCTCAAAAAGAGTGGTGCGTTTGTCCCAGGTATCCGTCCTGGTGATCAGACGGCACGCTATATTGACAAGATATTGGTTCGCCTGACTTTGGCTGGCGCCATCTACATCACATTCGTGTGTTTGTTGCCCGAGTTTTTGATTCTGAAGTACAACGTTCCGTTTTACTTTGGCGGTACGTCATTGCTGATCATCGTGGTGGTGACCATGGACTTCATGGCCCAAGTGCAGAACTACATGATGTCGCAGCAGTATGAGTCCTTGTTGAAGAAAGCCAATTTCAAGCCTGGTGCTTGAGGCGGACCTCAGTCATTCATTGTGTTTCATGCGAATCGCATAGAGAAAGTTTAGGAGAACGAAAATGAGAGTTTCAGCTTCTGTTAAGAAGATCTGCCGCAACTGTAAAATCATCCGCCGTAAAGGTGTTGTGCGAGTGATTTGCACAGACCCACGCCACAAACAGCGTCAAGGCTGATTTCAAAGAGTATTAGAGGACGCATATGGCTCGTATCGCAGGTATCAACATTCCGCCCCAGCAGCACGCCGAAATTGGCTTGACTGCGATTTTTGGCATCGGTCGCACCCGTGCTCGCAAAATTTGCGAGGCATGCGACATCGCGTATGCCAAAAAGATCAAGGATCTGACTGACGGAGATCTAGAAAAGATCCGTGACCAGATCGCTCTGTTCACCATCGAAGGTGACCTGCGTCGCGAGACGACGATGAACATCAAGCGTTTGATGGACATCGGTTGCTACCGTGGTTTCCGCCATCGTCGTGGTCTGCCAATGCGTGGTCAGCGTACACGTACCAATGCCCGTACCCGCAAGGGTCCGCGTAAGGCAGCGCAGTCCTTGAAGAAATAATCGAAGGTAAGTTATGGCAAAAGCACCCAGCAATAGCGCGTCACAACGCGTCCGCAAGAAAGTTCGTAAGAATGTGGCCGATGGTATCGCCCACATCCATGCGTCTTTCAACAACACAATCATCACGATCACTGACCGTCAGGGCAACGCACTGTCGTGGGCCTCATCTGGCGGTCAGGGCTTCAAGGGCTCACGTAAATCTACACCTTTCGCAGCTCAGGTTGCGTCAGAAGTGGCGGGTCGTGCAGCCATTGAACAGGGCATCAAGAACGTCGACGTCGAAATCAAGGGCCCTGGTCCTGGTCGCGAATCGTCAGTGCGTGCCCTGGGCGCTCTCGGTATCCGCATCAACTCCATTGCTGATGTGACGCCGGTTCCGCACAACGGCTGCCGCCCGCAAAAGCGCCGTCGCATCTAAATCACCTTGCCTCTGGCCTGGTCGGTTGCTTCGGTGACCAGCCAGGTTTTTGGCATTTTTATCAAGCCCACCGCCGTTAGGTTTCATACCGAGGGCTCCTGCACACTGTGCAGCAGATGACAAAAGGAAAATCAAGTGGCACGCTACCTAGGCCCCAAGGCTAAACTCTCCCGCCGTGAAGGCACTGACTTGTTCCTCAAGAGCGCGCGACGCGCGATTGGTGACAAGGCTAAATTTGATTCGAAGCCAGGCCAGCACGGTCGCACTTCGGGTATGCGCACGTCGGACTACGGTCTGCAACTGCGCGAAAAGCAGAAGGTCAAGCGCATGTACGGCGTGCTCGAAAAGCAGTTCCGCCGTTACTTCGAAGAAGCTGATCGCCGCAAGGGCAATACCGGTGCCAACCTCTTGTTCCTGTTGGAATGCCGCCTGGACAACGTTGTTTATCGCATGGGCTTCGGCTCAACCCGCGCTGAAGCACGTCAGTTGGTGTCGCACAAAGCGATCACCGTCAACGGTCATTCAGTGAATATTCCTTCGTACTTGGTAAAAACAGGTGACGTGGTGGGTGTTCGCGAGAAGTCCAAGAAACAAAACCGCGTTCTTGAAGCACTGCAGTTGGCCCAACAAGTTGGTATGCCAGCTTGGGTAGATGTCAGCATCGACAAAGGCGAAGGCATTTTCAAGAAAGTGCCTGATCGTGATGAATTTGCAGCCGATGTCAATGAATCGTTGATCGTCGAACTGTATTCACGTTAACTTGACGCTAATTTTCCCCGTTCCTGAGCTCGGTATGTCCGTGTTCAGGTCTGCTTCACCCGGCCTTATCGGCGTAACGAGCTGAGGGTATTGAGAGGAAGAATATATGCAAACCAATCTACTAAAACCAAAAACAATCAACGTTGAGCAGTTGTCTGCAAACCGCGCCAAAGTTACTTTGGAGCCTTTTGAGCGCGGCTACGGTCACACCTTGGGCAATGCCCTGCGTCGCGTTTTGTTGTCGTCTATGGTCGGCCATGCCGCCACAGAAGTCACCATTGCTGGCGTTTTGCATGAGTACTCGTCGATTGATGGTGTGCAGGAAGATGTGCTGAACATTTTGTTGAACCTCAAAGGTGTTGTCTTCAAATTGCATAACCGCGATGAAGTCACCTTGAGTTTGCGCAAAGACGGCGAAGGTCCTGTGACTGCGGCTGACATTCAGACGCCACACGATGTTGAAATCATCAACCCTGAGCACGTCATCGTCAATTTGTCGCATGGCGGCAAGATCGACATGCAGATCAAGGTTGAAAATGGCCGTGGTTATGTACCTGGAACGATGCGTCGTTATGGCGATGAGTCGACCAAATCAATAGGCCGCATCGTCTTGGATGCCTCTTTCTCACCCGTCAAACGAGTGAGCTACACAGTCGAGAGCGCCCGGGTTGAGCAGCGTACTGATTTGGACAAACTGGTTCTTGAAATTGAAACCAACGGCGCAGTGACTGCAGAAGATGCAGTCCGCGCTTCAGCCAAGATTTTGGTTGAGCAGTTGGCTGTATTCGCTCAGCTTGAAGGCAATGAGTTGGCTGCATTTGATGCGCCAGTTCAGCGCAGCTCACAGCAGTTCGACCCGATTCTGCTTCGCCCAGTCGATGAGCTTGAACTCACTGTGCGTTCAGCCAATTGCTTGAAGGCCGAGAACATTTATTACATTGGTGATTTGATTCAGCGCACAGAGAATGAACTTCTCAAAACGCCGAACTTGGGTCGCAAGTCGCTCAACGAAATCAAGGAAGTGCTGGCATCCCGCGGCCTAACCCTTGGTATGCGCCTCGAAAGCTGGCCGCCGGCTGGCCTCGACAAGCGTTAATTAGAAAATGCCTCTTCAACGAGGCAGTGCACGAGCAGTACCTGATACGGCTGCTTGAATTATAAAACTTGAAGGAAATAGCACCATGCGCCACGGACACGGACTTCGTAAACTCAATCGCACCAGCTCACATCGCTTGGCGATGCTGCGCAACATGATGAACTCGTTGATTCAGCATGAGGCCATTAAGACCACCCTGCCAAAAGCCAAAGAATTGCGCCGCGTTGTTGAGCCCATGATCACATTGGCTAAAAACCCAACACTGGCAAACAAACGCCTAGCATTTGATCGTTTGCGTGATCGTGACATGGTTGTCAAGCTCTTCGCAGAACTGGGTCCACGTTACAACACGCGTCCAGGCGGTTACACGCGCATCCTGAAAATGGGTTTCCGTGTGGGTGACAATGCGCCGATGGCGTTGGTGGAACTGGTTGATCGTCCTGATGCGGATGAAAGTGCAGCCGCAGCCGGCACAGCAGCCGAATAGCAGTTATAATAGATACTTATCGCGCGGTGGAGCAGCCTGGTAGCTCGTTGGGCTCATAACCCAAAGGTCGTAAGTTCAAATCTTGCCCGCGCAACCAAATTCCAGTCTTTCAGATCGGTAGCAAAAAGCCCACTCATGTGGGCTTTTTGCTGTCTGGCCTTCTACAGATTTAACGCACTTTGCAGGCCTAAATCACAATGCTGTTATATGCGTTTGTCAATAAAAGGCCATTAAATCTTGTGATAGTTGATGCCGTGGTACTCGACGTATTCGCCTAGACCTATCTCTGAACTTTCGCGCCCTATGCCGCTTTGCTTGACGCCACCAAATGGAATGTTCTTTTGGCCTAGTCGCGATGTTCCTGCCTGATTGATAAACGTCATTCCTGCTTCGAGCTGACGTGCAACAGCCAATGCACGATCGAAGTCACTTGACCAGACGCTGGAACCTAATCCCAATTCAGTCTGGTTGGCCATGCGGATCACGTCTGTCTCAGTGCGATACGAAACAACCGGAATGACAGGGCCGAACTGTTCTGTCAGAACAACTTCAAGATCTGGGCTCGCGTGTTTGACCACGGCAGGGAGCAAGTAGTAGCCACCGTCCCATGTCGAAGGATCCAGTTTTTCACCTAGCTCAATCACTTCAGCGCCTGATTTTCGAGTTCGGTCGATCATGTCTTTGATGAACTGATATTGATGGCGGTTGTTCATGGGGCCGAAAGTGACACCCGTCGCTAATGGATGGCCCACCTTAAATTTAGCGACTTCTTCAATCAAGCGCGTAAAAAATCGGTCATAAATTAGTTCCGGCACATAAATCCGTTTGACTGCAAAACAAAATTGACCAGAGCGACGGAAAACCCCGCCGACTAGCTTAGGCATCAGGTCCTCGATGTCTGCATCGTCAAGAATAATCGCGGGGTCATTTCCGCCAAGTTCGAATTGAACGTCCTTGATGGAATTGGCAGCGCTCTTCATGATCGCTTCCGCGACCTTCGCTCCGCCAGTGAACGAGATTTTTCGAATGAGTGGGTGGCGGGTCAATGCATCACCGACTTCAGCGCCTCCATGCACAACATTGATCACGCCGGGCGGGAAAATAGCAGCCATCTTCTTAAGCAGCAGGGAGATTCCCATGGCGGCAAACGGCGAAGGCTTGATCACGATGGTGTTTCCGCAAACCAAGGCCGGTGCGAGTTTTCGCATGGTCAAAATAACCGGCGCATTCCACGAAACAATGCCCGCTATCACACCAATAGGACGTTTCTCGATACTCACCCAGCTGGCTGCGTCTTCAATCTGTTTCGGCTTCAAGAACTCCGCGGCCAGTTCTACGTTGTCCCGAACGATATTGGCCGCCATGCCGATTTCAGCTTTGTTGATAGTCAACAACATGCCGGATTCGCGCGCCATCAGTTCGATCACATGGGGCGCTTCAGCTTCCAAAATACCCGCAGCCTGCAGCAGCAATTCTGATCGTGTTTGCAGATCTGTGCGGCTCCAAGACTTGAATGCTTCATGCGCCGATGTCACCGCCTGATCAACTTGGGACTTCGTGGCTTGTGCCAACAGACCGACGCGTTCCTCAAAGTTTCCCGGGTCGTTGACCTCTAGGTACTCGCTCGTTGCAACGTCGTTGTTGTCAATGAGCAGTTCGGTTTTGATCATTTGAGCGTTTTTTGAGTTCATTCTTTCGTATCTTTCAGTCGACAGTGCGCTCAATGCCGTAGTCGTATGACATCGAAAGTGAAGTAATTTGCTGGCGCAGCGAAGCGTCCATAGCCATCGCGGCGGCGGCGAGATAAGCCTCTAGTTGCGAAAGGTTATCGGGCCCAATGATCGGGGCTGTCACAGCGGGATGGGACATCGCCCAAGCTACGGCGAGCGTAGAAGGGGCCACTTTCTGTTCGTTGGCGAACTGCGTGAACCGATCTGCAGTGTCGAAATTGGCCGCATCCGAATACCGCTCAGCATAACGTGCCTCTAGCAAACGTCCCTTTTCCGGACTCCGATTGACACCATACAAGCCGGTGAGCAAGCCACTGCCAAGTGGGCTGTAAACGATCACACCCAGTTGCTCGGCTTCGGCCAGTGGGAACAGTTCGAGTTCTGCCTGACGCTTGACAAGGTTGTACATGGGCTGCACAAGCTCAAAACGCGCCATCGATTCTTTCTCTGAAATACCGAGCGCCTTGGCGATACGCCACGCAGACCAGTTGCTTACGCCGGGGTAACGGATCTTGCCTTGACGCTGAAGGTCGTCGAAAGCGCGAAGTGTTTCTTCGACCGGTGTGCATGGGTCGTAGTGGTGTGCAAAATAAAAATCTATGTGATCGGTTTGAAGGCGGCGCAGGCTGTTCTCCACTTCGCGCATTATGTGCAGGCGGGACAACCCACGGCCATTCACATCGGGGCTCATCGGGCGACAGACCTTAGAGATCAGCACAATGTCGTCGCGGCATTTTTGCTCTGCAATGCATTGACCCAAAACAGATTCAGCCTGACCGCCCGCATACGAATTGGCGCAGTCAAAAAAGTTGATACCCGCCTCGCGACTGTGCGCAAAAAGGGCTTTTGAATTGGCGACGTCGGACCAATTCCCAAAGGACATGGTGCCCAAACACAGAGTGGACACGCGAACGCCAGTTCGACCGATTGTTTTGTACTGCATGAATCTACCTGTGCCTGAATGTTTGGCCGCTTCTCAGTCGAAAGTCAGCCCTTGGGCGACGCGGCCCCAAAGCTCATAGTCAGATTTCACCTTGGCCGCGAGTTCTTCAGGCGAAGACGGCATGACGTCATAACCTGCGTCGATTAGTTTGCGAACAACAGCAGGATCCGCCAAGACGTCGCGCAATGCGGCGTTCAAGCGCTGAACAATCGCAGCCGGCATGCTCGGCGGGCCCTCAATGGCATAGAAGCTTTCGACAATCAAGTTCGCGATGCCTGCCTCTGCCATCGTCGGCACATGGGGTAATAGCGAATGACGTTTGGCTGCAGTGATGGCCAGCGGAATGACTCGCTTGCTGGCGACGCTGCTCGCGCCGGTGCTCACTGCATCGAACATGAAGGTGATCGTCCCCGCCATGAGGTCGGTCATCGCAGGTGCGTTGCCTTTGTAAGGCACGTGCAGCATCTGGGCGCCGGTCACTTTTTTGAGCAGTTCACCAGCGAGATGATTGCCTGCGCCTGGACCGGCGGATCCAAACGAGACCTTGTTGGGATTCGCTTTGGCATAAGCAATGAGTTCGGTCATGTTCTTGACCGGGACATCCTTGTTGATCAGTAAAACGTTGGGCGCATTGACCACGAGACCGACGGGCGTGTAGTCCTTCAGGGGGTCGTAGGGCATGCTTTTTTGGACATGAGGGGCCATGGTCTGCGTTGCACTGGCCGCGAAAAAAAGGGTGTAGCCATCAGGCGTGGCTCGGGCAACCGCGGTACCCGCCAACAAGCCGGAAGCCCCCCCGCGGTTCTCGATCACCACCGTTTGCCCGAGGCGAGATTGAAGTGGCCCCTGAATAATGCGTGCCGCCGTGTCAACCGGTCCACCCGGCGCATAGCCAACAATGAGCGTGATCGGCCGAGTTGGATAGGTTTGTGCGTTCGCCGGCAGGGCACCGGTCGCAAGCGCTGCCAGCCCAAAATAAGTGAAGACGCTGATGGGATTGAAGATGAATTTGAAGAAGGGATTTTTGAGCATCGTCAATTCTTAAAAGTCTCAGTTACCGTTGCAGTGCGCTGGCATACATGGAAAGTGTAAAAGTCCGCGACACCAGCGTGACTCTAAAAGCAGAACAGCTGTTATGCGTCAACCGGCATGTATACGGAAAAACGGCAGCAATTCATTAAATTGAACTGGGCAATTGACTAAAGTGAAAGTTAAGGTGTAATAATTTATAACTATTAATCGAGAAATGAATATTTTTAAATCAGAGGGTCAAGATTTGTCTACTTATGCGCATCGCTTACTGCAAAAGATCCAGTTCAGCAAAACACGAATACTCAGCGTCATTCCGCACCTGACCTTGACATCATTCGATACAGGCGAAGCGATCTGGAATAAGGGGCATAGCGTGCAGTCTTGGAACTGTGTCATGACCGGTTATGTCGCTGCAAGTATTCCGATAGCCGGGGGCAAGCCTCTACCGGTTCATATTTATGGCCCGATGACTTGGTTTGGCGAACAACCGTTGCTCAACAAACAGCCTACGCAATTTGAGTACACCTGCCTGACCGCCGTAGAGGTGATTGGGATGAGCAAAAAATACTTTGACTCAGCAGTTTTGGAAGAACCTGATTTTGTACGTTATATCGCCACGCTCTTGGCATGGCGGGCACAGCGGCAGTCAGAGATGTTGTTGTTGATGCGACTCGGAAACTCTCCACTGCGGGTCGTCATGGGATTGGCGCAATATGCCGAGGCATGGGACTGCCGCTTGTCATCAACTACGAGAAGTATGCAAAAAGAAGTGGTGGATATTCCCATCACACAGAGCCAAATCGCGGCACTGTGTGGCGTCTCGCGAACCTTGTTTTCAGAGTACCTTCAGCACTTGGCTCGAGCAGGTTGGCTCAAAGTACGCTACGGTGGCATTGAGCTTCAATCAGCGGAAACGTGGCGAATTTTTGCCCGCAAGCAGCGTGAAAGCCAATGCGTTCGCAGTCGTACGAGCCTATTGGAGCTGCTCGACGACATGGACAGTGCTCAAGAAGAACTTGGACCCTATGGGTTCCCCAATTTGATGAACAGCCGCTTGCTGTCCCTGCGAACGCAGTCTACAAACCGCGCGTTGTCAGAAGCTTGGTGACGCGAGGCAACGCCGCGAGTTCACAACGGCGCCTGAAATCCGCCAGCACGGTAAGTCAATACCAGCGTGTCTCGGAAACCACTGCCTGAGGTATCCGCCGGCAAGATGGGCGTTGTTTCATGAATCACACGCTCATCGTCCAGCAACAACGCGGTCAGTGGTTGTTCCATGACAAAACGCAAGCCGTGCGGGCCATGTGCATCAAAAACCCGCGTTTCACCACCTTTGACGCCGCTGCGCCCCACCAAGATCACCACGACAAAATCCACCCCGTCACGGTGTGCACCTTCCGGGGTGGGGCGGCCAACGCCGCCAGCGGTGTCTATGCGAAATTGATGCGCCTCAATGAACCACTCGCTGACGGGCTTCACTTGGCCGAACAGTTGACCCAGGGCGGTCAAGAGATTGATCCACAAAGTGTCATGCGTGATGTGGGGCTCAATCGGATCGAACCAGCGTTCGAAGCCACCATGCAAGGCGTTGTAATCGACCGGCTGCCAGTGTGCTCGGTGCGGCACAGGCTGAAAAGTTTGAGCGGTGATGCTTTGCACAAAGCAGGCATGACGGCGTTTGCGGTAGTGACCGCCATCGCGCAGATGAAGGTCAGGCGGCAGGCGATGCCAAGAGTCTGCCAGCGCCGGCCATCGCTGTTTCCAGTCGGCCGCATCGAGCGCCAGTGTGCTCAGTAACTCGTTGGGTTGAAGCAAACTCAAACCATCCTGGCTGAGCCCCTGAGCGGCAGGCTTTTGAACTGAGGGAATAGTGAACATAAGCCGTTATTTTCCTGCATTAGCGTATGGCTGCTGCCCAATGCGTGAATGCCCCATTACGATGTGCGTAAAACGATCATCCATCCAAACTAGGTAAAACATTCACATGCTCTATAAATTCAAATCGAAAACGACTGGTGACCTGATCATGCTGGAGCCGAATGGCCGGCGTGTGTTGGAGATCATCGGTAAAGCACCGGAACCCAAAGGCATCCTGCTGGCGGCACACATGCCCGCTGCGATTGCCAGTTTGGAAGCCGCGATTGCGCAGGAGCAAATAGAACGCCAAGCTGCCGCAGCTAATCATGAGGGAGTTGAAGAAGAGGGCGACAAGCTGCTCGGTTTGCGTCAGCGAGCGCTGCCTTTTATCGACATGCTCAAACGCTGCAGCCGGGACGGCAGCGATGTGGTCTGGGGCGTTTAGCCTCGCAATACAGTCACAGCCGCTACTCGGGACGGCAACTCAACGACAGCCGTGCCCTTGGCAGTGATCTCGCCAAGCTGATTCTCGACGTGCAACTCAAGGTCCACCAAGCAAGCGCCATCTTCCATGCGTTTGTCGACAATGTTGGCCTTGCACCATGAGACGTCGCCAAAGATATTGGGCCTGCGCACAGACACGCTTAACTTGCGCAGGAAACCGTCGTCACCCATCCAGTTGGTCATAAGTTGGCCCATCCAAGAAATGCGTTGCGGACCGACATCGTAGCCACCTGGCATGCCGACATCGCGTGCCATTTTCTGTTCTGCATGGCCTCGCGCCGGATTGTCTTGGGCGCCAGTTTTGGGGTCGACATATGCATCAGCCGGGTGGCGCAGACGGTGCAGGGTGGCGCGGCGGTGTGCCTGATAACTGTGCCCGCCGCCGGAGTACCAGCAAATCATGTCGGTAATGTTGAGAGGGCCCTTCAGCATCGGTTGCACCGACGTGCCGACTACGACGTCTTCCCAGACACGCGGCGATACGCCGCGTAGTTCTTCCGTTTCAATGCCGTGTGCAATGTGCTCAAGCTCTTCCGGGGTGTACCTGTGGGTTTCGCGCGGTTCGTATTTGAGGCCGCCTTTTGCGCTCGCGCGTGGCGTGCGTGCTGTGTGGCCTATGGCGCGGCAAACCAGTTCGCCGTGCTGGTTGGTGTAGAGCACTTCGCCGGTCTGAATGATGAAACTTTTGGCCTTCCCGCCTTGCTTTTCGACCGCGTCAAGGAGCCGCGCCTGAACCGTGAAACTATCGCGGTGACGAATCGGTTTGAACCACTCCCAGTCGGTGCCGCCATACATCCACTGTATGCCGCGAAGTTTGGGTGCCACCACGGTTGTGTCTATGGCGTAGAGAAAACATCCAGGGGCGATGCCGGACTTCCATCGGCTCGATGCGCCATAAGATGGATCGCAAAAAAGTGGATTCTCGTCACCAATGCCCCAACTGAAATGACGCACGGCGTCAGGCGATGCTTCCGTGTGCCAGGTCTGCCCGGTACGGCGCAGGTCAACGCCAATCAAGCTTCGGGCTTCTTCAAGTGCACCTTCCCATAAGGCGGGAGTCTGGGATGCAAGAGTCTCCGTTGATGAGCGCGTGGAGCCGTTGCCGGTGTCATTCATGGGGGTCATTCTTTTTTGGCGATGCTCAAGCAATCACGCCGCTTTCTTTGAGTCGTGCGATCTCATCGGCGTCAAGGCCCAGAAGTTCACCGAAAACATAGTCGTTGTGCTGCCCGGTCAAAGGGCCGGGGTTGTCGATGCGGGGTTCGAAATCAGAGAATTTCCAAGGTGCCCGGAACAGTTGCTCTTGGCCATAGACCGGAATCTCGACCTTGCTCTTGATGTGACGTGCGGTGAAATGAGGATCAGCCCATAGCTCTTGAACCGACAAGACGGGCGACGAGGCGATGCCATCTGCGCGCAATTGGGCGACCAACACATCGCGTGGCTTACTCCTCGTCCATACGGCAATGACGGCATCCAGCTCGGCTACATGGGCAAGTCGACCTGCATTAGATTTAAAACGCACATCTACAGTCCAAACCTGCCCGACGGCATGGGCGGTCAAAGCCTGCCACTGCGCGTCGGTCGTCACCGCCAGCGTCAACCATTGGTCAGTTCCTGCCGCAGGGTAGATGCCGTGCGGTGCCATGCCGGGATGCCGATTGCCCATGACGGGGGTCTGACGGTGGTTGACTTGCGTGTCCAGTAAATAAGGACGCAAGGTGCCCAGCAAGGATTCGATTTGCGAGAGGTCGATATAACAACCAAGCCCGGTGGCGCGCGCTCGCCAAAGTGCGGCCATGACGGCCATCAGTCCGTGCGTCGATGCGTTCGGGTCGCCGAAGCCAAAATTCAGCGCGCCAATGGCGGGCTCCCCGGGATAGCCGATCAAACTTTCGAGGCCGACAAAACCCGACATGGTCGGCGCATAAGCCCGCATAGTGGCCAATTCGCCGAACTGGCCTGCGGCCGACATGGCCAACATCACCAGCTTCGGGTTGACGGCGCGCAAAACGTCGTAACCCAGATGCACGCGCTCCATCGAGCCTGGCGACATGTTTTCAACCACCAGATCGCTGGTGGCGGCGAGTTGTTTGAGTAGCTCTACAGCGCGCGGTTCCTTCGCATTGAGCGTGATGCCCAGCTTGCCGTGGTTGATCTGGTGAAACATCGGCGACATTTCTTTCGACGGCCCCGGCACTTGCTGGCCGTCCCGAAAAACACGACCCGAAAGGCGCAGGTTGTCTGGCCGCAGTGCGTGCTCCACCTTGATGACCTGCGCGCCCAGTTCACCAAGAATGGTGCCGACCCAAGGCGCCGACCAGACCCAGCCGAAATCGAGAACGCGCATGCCCGCCAGTGGCTTTGCAATGTTTGTTGCTGGTGTTGAGGCATCGCCAATCGGAGTCGTTCTGCACGACAGCAAAACAGATGCTTTATCTGGCGCTTTCCCAGTGCGCGATTCAAGTGCCTTGAATGGCATTGAGGGAACCAGCACAGGTTGATCTGCGACATGGCTTTCACGCAGGAAGCCGCGGTCTTTGAAATGGCGCGTGTTCAACACCTCGTCGAAGCTTCGCAGCGGCGAGACGATCAGGTTGTTCTTGAGCGCAATAGCTTCCAGTTCCGCCATGGTTTTTTCGGCGAGCCACGGCATCACCAGCGCGTCCACTTCGTCCGGGTATTGCGTCCCCATGGCTCGAAGTTCTTGATAGCGCGGTTCAGCCGCCCAAGCCGGACTGCCCATCGCCTGTACAAAACGCATCCACTCTTCGCGTGTCCGGCCGCAAATGCAGACCTGCCCGTCCTTGCAAGGCAGGATGACGTAGGGGTACGCACCACCGGAACCCGAGGCTCGGCGACCACTGCGATGCCACTGCAAGTTGTGGTGAATGTAGAGGCGGCAATTGCCGGCAACGTAGGTCGCCATGATCTCGGCCAGCGAGATGTCGACAACCCGACCTCGGCCCGAATTCTCGCGCACCGTCAGGCCAAGCAAGCAACCAGCGGCCAGCATCGCTCCGGCTTGGTGTTCGATGACGCCCGGCGGAAAAGTCAGCGGTTCTCGCGAGGCCTCACCCAGCGACCAAGCCACGCCGCTGATCGCTTGGGCGTCAAGGCTTGTGCCGGCATAACCGGCATAGGGACCGTCAAGGCCAAAGACGCTGGCGATACCGATGACCAAACGGGGAAGTCGCTGCGTTAATTGATCCAGAGGACCGGCCCAAGCTTCAAGCGCCTCGCGGTTGTCGGCGATCAGGATGTCGACATCGGCCAGAAGCTTGTCGATCGATACCGCATCGTTTGGGCGTGCTGCGCTGGACTTGCCTTCACGCAAGACTTCCAGCGCCATGCCAATGGGATCTGTCGCGTCCGCAGGTGCTGTGTCGCTGGCTGGCGTTGAGGACGCCAGTCGCGTGACTAGCGCGCCCATTCTTGCCATCGACCAACCCGCATACGCGGCGGCAATGCTGCTGCCTGCACATTCAATGACGCGAACGCCGACGCTATTTTCTGCTGAATGACTCATGAAACTACTGTCTATTTTTCAATCGAGGTATATGCGGGTTAATGCGTCATTTTTCTGCTGATTATTCCGGCTGTATGCCTGCAGCGCGGGCCAAGTCGTTCCACTTTTTGGTTTCGGAGACGACCCACTCGCGCAATTCTGCCGGCGTGTTGGGCGCCGCGTCGACACCTGCGGCTGCGAGTGATGCTGCAAATTCTTTCTCACGCAAAATTTTGCCCATTTCTTCGTTCAGTTTGCGCACGATCGGCTCCGGTGTTTTTGCCGGTGCAAAAGCAGCGATAAAACCGACCAATTCATAACCCGGTACCCCAGCCTCTTGCAGGGTCGGTGTTTCAGGCATGGCTGCAGACCGCTTGGCGCTCGACACGGCCAGACCCTTGACCGCACCAGAACGAATTTGCGGCAGCATCAAGGCAATGTCGCCCATCAAGATTTGAATTTGCCCGCCGCGTAAGTCTGTCAATGCCTGCACGTTGGATTTGTAAGGCACGCTGAGGATGTCGATGCCGGTCTTGGCTTTCAGCATTTCTGAAGCCAACCGGGCAGAGCCGGTGCCCGCCCCAAAAGCCATCTTGCCGGGATTCGCCTTGCCGTAAGCGACAAACTCCGGCACGGTTTTGACGGGCACGTCGCTGTTGATGCTGAGGACCAGCGCCGCGATGCCAAGCCGAGTGATCGGCTCGAAATCATTGATCGGGTCGTAAGGCATGTTTTTGAGAAAGCTGGCGTTGCCTGCGTGCGTGGTGTTCGTTCCGATCAGGATCGTGTAGCCATCCGGCGCGGCGCGCGCCACCGCTTGCGCGGCGATGACACCGCTTCCCGCAGGTTGGTTCTCAACGAAAACGGCAACGCCCATCGACTTGGACAGGCGATCCGCCAGACGGCGCGCGATTGAATCGGTAGCGCCGCCAGCGCCTACCGACACAATCATTCGAATGGGTTTGTTGGGGTAAGCGCTCTGAGCTTGCGCCGGTGCGGCCAGTAAGCAGGTGCCGAGGGACATCAGCAAGGTAGCGGCAAGACGCCGGACAAATGGAAAGCTTGTCGGTCGCGAGAGGTTATTTTTCACAGTTTGTCTCCTGTTTAAGTTGAGAAGTTTCAGCGTTCTTCGACGCCGTCAGATCTAAATTCCAGCTTTAATAATAAGTAAATTATTTGTTTCAGTCAATTGTTTGACCATAAGATTCTGGGGTGTATAAATGCGAAGAATCTTGAAAGCCAGTGCGAGCATGCACAACAGCAGTCTCGTTCCAAATGAATGAAGAACGGCTGTCTAAAACAGCTATTCATCTCCTCGCGGGTGACTCGCCGGAACGCTACGTCTTATTTGAACGGCCAAAGATGAAGACCGTACACACGGATTTGTCTTTGGTTGCGGGAATCGTCAACCCTTCCACTGCACCGCGGCACCACCAGCGATCAAGGCTTCGACCTCCTCAGCTGCAAGTCCGAACTCACTTAACACCTCTGCCGTGTGCTGCCCTAGCCGTGGAGGGAATTCGGCCGCAGGCTCCATCCCCTTGAAGCGCAGCGATGCACCGGGGCGACGCAGCTTGCCTATCTTCTCGTCATGCATCGTCTTGAAGAAGCCCGTCGCCACCAGATGTGGATCCGACTCCAACTCGTCCAACTTGTTGATACGCGCCGCCGGGATGTCGAGACGTTCGGAGGCCTGTAGCCAATCAGCGGTGCTTCGCGTGGCAACCGCTGTCTCCAAAATGTCGTAAAGCGCCTCAATATTTTCCGTCCGTGCCGCCACGCCAATGAAGCGCTTGTCCGCCACCAGTTCAACCTTGCCAATCTCGGTGAAGAACATGCGCCAGTTGGCGTCGGTGTAGGGCATCAAAGCGATGTAGCCGTCCAGAGTCTTGAACGGACGGCGGTACTTAGACAATAAGCGCACGTAACCCGGAGGGCTTAGCGGCGGCTCAAACTGCGCGCCATAGTGATGATCGGACAGCATGAACCCGACCATGGTTTCGAACATCGGCACTTCGACTTCGCTGCCAACGCCATCACGCTCACGTGCCAGCAGTGCCATCAAGATGGCCTGAGCAGCAAAGAGGCCCGAGGTCTTGTCGGCAAGCACCGTCGGGACGTAGGCCGGTCTGCCTTGGACCTGCTCAAAGAGGCCGGCTATGCCGCACGTGGCCTGGATGATGTCGTCGTACGCGGGGCGGCCCGAATAGGGTCCTCCTTCTGCGAAACCGTAAGCCGCGACCACGACCAGCCGGGGATTGCGTTCACGCAGGGTTTGTGGCGACAGACCGAGCGCCGCCATCTTTTGCGGTCGCATGCTGTGGATCAGCACATCGGCACCGTCGACCAGTTGCAGCAGTGCATCACGTGCGGCGGACTGCTTCAAGTCGAGGACCACGCTGCGCTTGTTGCGGTTAAGACCCAGAAAAATCGCTGCCATGCCCTTTTCCTTGGTTGGTCCGATGTAACGCGTGGTGTCGCCAGTGGGGGGCTCAATCTTGATGACTTCGGCGCCGTAGTCCGCCAGCATCTGGGTGGCGTAGGGGCCGAGAAGAACGGCGGTCAAGTCGAGGATGCGGGTGCCGGAGAGCGGCAGGAGAGGCTTAGTTTCGGTAGACATGTGATGGTGAGCCATCGGGTGGCCATAAAGGAAGAATCAGGTGCTAATGAAAGCAGGAAAGGTGGGCTCGCGAAACCGAGTGCCGGCTGCAGGCGGCGTATGTGCCGGACCCGCAAAACACTGGGCTGACGCCATCCAAAGTCGCGCGGCTTCGCCGACAACGTGCAGCTGGGTATCGTCGACGTGACGCACCTGCGTGACGACCTGACAAAACTCAGCGGCATTGCCTTCGATGAGGTCTGTGTCGCTGGCTTCGTTCCAAGACCAAGTTGCCCCAGAAGGCGCACGCAAGCGCACATGCGGGTGCACCGCTGGTGGCTGCAGCTTGCGCACACGGAAGGTCCAGTCAAACGTATGGATGCCCAGCACCGCGATGTCCTTGAGGCGATCGGTCTGCACGCGCTCCAGCCCAAGCAAGTCGTGGATCGCCTGGCCGTGCGCCCAGGTCTCCATGAGCCGTGCGGTGATATTTGAGCGCGCGCTCATGTCGGGCCCGAACCAACGGGTGCGCAGCTTGGGGTCTACGGACTGCACCAAGGCCGTGGTTTGACGGCACTGAGCCCACCATGCGTCGAGAAGCTCTGGGCCGTGCAAGGGCGCAACCCAAGTATTCTCGAATGTACGCACCGGTGCGACTTTCACGTGCGCCTTGAATTGCAACAGCAAGTTGTCGAAGGCCGGCACATCGACGATGGCTTGTTCCAGCGCCCAGTTCCAGATGTGGAGATGCGCCAAGATGTCGTTGATCGCCCACTCCTTGAAGCGCGTAGGTCGTGTGAACAATGATGCATCCACACCCGCCAGGACGTCGAACAAAGCTTCTGATTCGTCGAGGAAGGACTGCGGCTGGTGGAAATCCGTCACGTTGATCGTGCTCATTCTTTCTCAATGCCCGCTTCCTTCACCTTTTGCCCCCAGACGTCCATCTGTTGCGCAACGTAGGTGCCGAACTCGGCAGGGGCAGCTGGCGCCGCTTCCGATCCCATGGCCATGAGTTTTTCGTTGAATGCAGGACGCTTCACCAAGTCAAGAACAGCATTGCTCAATTTCAAGGTGATGTCGTTCGGCAAACCAGCGGGTGCGCCAAGGCCAGCCCAAGCCGCCACGGAAAAGCCAGCCAGCCGCGCGCCCTCTTCAACGGTCGGCAACGCCGGAAATAATGCGCTGCGTTTTGCCGAGGTCACGGCGAGGGGCCGCAAGCGTCCCGCCTTCAGCAGCGCGGCGCTCGACCCTGCATCGTTAAACAGAAAGTCAACCCGGCCACTGACAACCTCCAACAGTGCCTGTGGCGACGTCTTGTAAGCGACGGCGACACCTTGCATGCCGGTCAGCGTGTTCAATGCGGCAGCGGCTACCTGCGACGTTGTGTTCGCGTAGCCGTAGTTCAGCTTGCCGGGCGCTGCCTTACCGCGCGCCACGAGATCTTCCAGACTGCGAATCGGCGAGTCAGCGCCGACCATGAGGGCGAATGGTACGTAGCAAATGCGCGCGATCGGCGTGAAGTCCTTGACAGGTTCATATGGCAGCTTCTTGAACAGATGCGGGTTGGCTGAATGCGCGGAGTTGGTCATGATCAACAGCGTGTAGCCGTCGGCCGGCGACTTCGCCACAAAATCGGCCGCGAGAATACCTGAAGCGCCGGCCTTGTTCTCCACCACAAACGACTGCTTGAAGACGGTTTGCAATTCCTCAGCCACCAAGCGCGCGAGGATGTCACCGAACGATCCCGCACCGACCGGCACGATGATGCGCACTGGTTTGGCCGGCCAGGCTTGCGCGAAAGCGCTGCCGCAGGCGACGAAGATGAGGACCGTGAGGGCCCTTTTGAGACGGATGATCAGCATGAAAAATTCCAATACAAATCGAGAAAAAGAAAAATGGGCCATGCGCCGCTGGTTGAAAACGGCAGACATTGGACTGTTCAGCGCTCAGGTTGCGGGATAAGGACCCCGGCCGTGAGAGCTTCAAAGCGAGGCGGCCTGCGCTCTTGGAGGGCACGCGATCCTTCTTTGAAATCGGGCGTCTTCATCAGCACGCCGATGAGACGCTTTGACTCTTCGACGGCAGCGCCAGCATCGTCGCTCATCAGGTCGGCATAAATCTGTCGCTTGGTGATGGCTGCGGCCATCGGCGACAGCGCTAGGCTCATCGTCCTTGCGATCTCGGCGACGCGTGCATGGAACTCTTCAGGCGCGAAGACATCGTTCAGGAAGCCCACCCGTTGAGCTTCTTCGGCCAGCACGATGCGGCTGGTGATCAGCCAGTCCGTCGCCTGAGTCAAGCCGATGATCTTGGGCAGCAGCCAGCTCATGCCGTATTCAGCGGGCAAGGCGACCTTGGCGGCAGCGGTCGTGATCTTGCAGCCGGCCACGGCATAACGGAAATCGCTGAAGCCCGCAATGGCAACGCCCATGCCGGCACAGGACCCGTTGATGGCGCAAATGACAGGCTTCTTGAGGCCCCATTGCCAAATAATGTCATGGTCGTACTCGGGTCGCACGCCGTACCCCGGCATGGCCATTTCTTCAGCCTGCAGACTGCTGACGTAGTCCGCGTTCGTGTCTGCATAGTGGTTGAGCGCCTTGAAATCAGCACCGACACAGAACTGCTTGCCAGCACCCGTGACCAAGATGACGCGAACGTTTGGGTCTTCGTCCATCTGCAGCATGACCCACCGGTATTCCGCATTCATGCGTGCGCTCCACGAATTGCCCCGCCCAGGGCGGTTCAGGCGTACGACAGCGACACCGTTACCGTCTACTGAGTAATCCGTGACCTTCAGATCCATCTGTGAGTTTCCTTACTAGCTTGGTATATCCAATGCAATGGCAAATATCATCCCAATCAATGGTCAGACCATAAAGAGGGTAAACCCGAAATACAGAAGCGCTTCGACGCCTTATCGTAGGGGGATAACAGTCAAATTTCTTTTGGTCTAACCAATGTACGAGGCCGACTAAAATAATGAGATGCTCAACATGACCCCTCCGACTATCGACGAAGCGCCAGCCCACGAACCCGCCATGCTGGATGACATTGGGACCATCAAGGTGCCGAAATCATGTGACGTTTTGGCAGATCGCCTGCAAAAGCAAATATTGAGCGGTGCCTATCCGCCCGGTTCGTCATTGCCGACGGAGCGCGAGATGGTCGCGGGGACAGGCTTGAGCCGGGGTTCGGTGCGTGAGGCACTGCGCATTTTGGAAGCCCAGGGGCTGGTGGAAACCAAGGCTGGCCGCTATGGCGGATCGGTCGTCTCACGGCCCACCGATGCGCTGCTCGCCAGCCACATCAATCTGTTTGCCAAGGGTCGCAGCGTGTCGCTCAGCTCTTTGGTCGAAGCCCGTCAAGCGCTCGAACCGATGGTCGCGTATCTGGCGGCTCACAACCGGACTGACGAAGACATCAAAGCGTTGAAATTGATTTCCGCCCGTCTGGACGAGGCCGCCTTGAGCGATGTGCCGCGCTTTCTTGAGGAAAATGCCAACTGGCATTCGGCCATCGCCGTGGCGAGCCACAACGACTTGCTGCGCGCGTTCACGGGATCCATATCGGGACTCATGCTGGAGGCATCGCGTATTGAGAATTTTGCATCGCCCGATGTTCGGACGCTGGTGAGCCAGGCGCATCGGCGCATTCTCGAGGCGATTGAAGCGCAGGATGCTGATGCGGCTCGGCGGCGCGCGGAACGGGATGTCCAAGCCTATGCGACCCATCTTGAAGCGGCCGCCAAAGCGAGCGGTCGGGACATGGCCTAGGGGGAAGCGCTAAGGTTGCATCAGCGGTTACAAAATGGCGAGCAATCGATTCGCCTCAACGCGGACCTGCCGGCCAACCAATTCAGTTTCTTGCATGACCGCGACGAGGGCATCGTCTTCACAGGTCACCATGGCACGTTGGCCTTCCGCGGTATCGAGCAACGCCACCCCTTTGGGAACTTGGCCGCGTCCATGGAGCACGGTGTAGCCGGCAACGCACGCCTCGCCGGTGAAGTCTTCCAACACTTCGATGGCGCGCGTCTCGTCAGCTACCTGTTGCGTGAGGTCGGCATGGACAAAACCCTTTGGCGGGGGATCCACCGACCACAGCGCAAAGGCCTGCTTGGTGACCACGCCTGAGACACATGACAGCAGCGCGTTGCGTCCATTGCCTTGTCGCAATAATTCAATGGCGCGGCAAGTCGACTGCAAGAAATAATTGTTGTAAGGCCCACCTGCGAATGCCATGCCGCCGGTCAGCGTCAAGTCGCGATCCAGTGATAAACCGATCGCCTCCGCATACGTTTCGACAGCGATAGGAAAGCAGCTGTAAAAGTCGATCAGGTCGATGTCGGCGATGGACAAGCCACTCGCTTTGAGCGCAGCTAAGCCGGTGACCCGTGCGCCATGACACGTCGCAAGGTCTTCGCGTGCAGACACCGCCACCATGTGATTGGACTCCGTGCTGGCCATTGGAAAAATCCATTGCGAGCGTGGCACACCCAGCGACTCGGCGCGGGATGCAGAGCACAGCAGCAAGGCCGAGGCTTGGTCGACATTCCATGTTGAGCAGTGATAGCGCGTGTAGGGAAACGCTTGCATCGGGTTGCGCGCCGATGCGTTGCGGATGTCTTCAGAGGCCACGGCCTCTTGATTCCAGGCGTGCGGATTGTTCGACGCAATGCCGCTGAAGCGTCTCCATAAACCCGCAAGATGGTCGCGATGCGCATCCACGCTCCAACCCTTTTTGGCGCGGTAGGCACTTTCAAGAATGGCGTAAAGGCCCACCGGCATTTGCAGGCCCGCCCGAAGTTCCACTGGGTGCCGCAATTCGTCCTTCGGCTTGAGGTAATTGTCAGGCTCGTCGGATTGTTCGCGTTCACTGGCTTTCTGCCCGGCAATTTGCGCGCGCAGCAACCGGTAACCTGCGTCGGCGCCTGTGACCAAGGCTGTATGCACTTCACCGCGAGCAATCCGCAAGCAGGCCTCGCCGATCAGGGTCTGCTGCAAAACGCCGGTTGTAGCGAGAACTGTGGTCGCACTGTGCGCGCCGAATTTTCGGGCAATTTCGCCGGCAGGATTTCGGTACGACCAGCGTCCTTTGGGCACCGCGATGTATTGCAGCCCCGCAAGTGCTGCACGTGATCCGCTGTCGGCACCGGCGGCAGCGACGGCCTCCAGCATCAGGTCCATCGGTTCCAGCGCCCGCATGAAATCTTCTTCGCGCCGCGTGGCGGTGCCGAAGCCCACCAAGACAGGGGTGTTGCCAGGAATCGACTTCATAGGGCGGCCTTTGGGGAACGAATCAAGGGTGGTAAAAGCTTGGCGGCTTCGCGCAGATCAGCCTTCTGGATTTTCCCATTGGCATTGCGTGGCAGGGGCGTTTTACGGATGACCACGCGACCGGGCACCTTGTAATCGGCCATCCGTTGGGCGCAGTAGCTGCGCACCATCTCGGGATCAAGGTTTGTCGACACATTCAGAAAGGCGACCACACACTCACCCAGCATGTCGTCGGGCTGCCCGATGACAGCCGCCTCGATCACGCCTTCGATGCCCGCCAACACGCTTTCAACTTCGGCGGGGTAGACCTTGAAGCCGCCGCGGTTCACCATGTCTTTTTTACGGTCGGCAATTCGCACATATCCGGCCGCATCGATAGCGCCGATGTCACCTGATTTCCAATAGCCCCCAGCGAATGAAATTGCATTGGCTTGTTCGTTTTTCCAGTAACCGGGGACCACCATCGGGCCAGCAATCCAGAGTTCGCCTTCCTCGCCAGCGGCGACTTCGCAGCCCTGTTCGTCCATCACCAAAATATCCCCGCAGGGCACCGTCTTGCCGATGCTTTCGGCATGCGCCACGCCATCGCCACGCGGCATCATGGTGGCGGGTGATGTTGTTTCGGTGGCACCGTAGCAGTTGCACATTTGAAGCGCCGGAAAGGCCTGTGCAAAGCGCTGAATCGTCGGCTCGGGCATGGGCGCACTGCCATAGGCGCCAATTCGCCAGTCGATCAGATTGAAGGTGTCGAGGTCCGGCTCAAGCAGACAAAGACCGTACATGGCAGGCACCATCAGCGCGTGTGTGATGCGCTCTTTTTGTGCCAGTTCAAGGAAATCACGGCGTTTGAACTCGCGCATCAAAATCAGCGATCCACCGATGGCGAGAAAGGGCAAGACAACGCCGCACAGTCCGGCCACGTGCGACCAAGGCACACACACCAGCGTGCGTTCATCGCGGGTCAGTTGGTGCGCGTCTTCCCAGTGCAAGCAGGAATGCACAACGTTCAGGTGGGTCAGCACCGCGCCTTTGGGTTTGCCGGTCGTGCCTGACGTGTAAATAATGCCAAAGGCATCATGCTCATTCACCTCTGCGGGTGGCGCCGACGTTTGCGGGCCGGGTTGCATCATGTCTTGCCAGGCAGCGCTGCCACATTCGAAACGCATGGCAGTGGTTGGACCGGTTGTCGGCATCTCTGCGGCATAGTCAGGCGCATAAATGACGGCTACGGGTTGTGCATCGCCAAAGATGTAGCTGATCTCTGGTTCTTTTAATCGGGTGCCCAGAGGGACGAGTACCGCGCCTAAACGCGCAATCGCCAGCACGCTCAAGACGGCCTCCAGCTGGTTGGGCAGCATCACGGCAACGCGGTCGCCAAAAGTGACGCTGCGCGCAGCCAGAGCCGCTGCGAGCGTTGCGACAGCGTGCTCAAGTTCACGGTAGTTCATGCGCACCGAACCGTCCACCACAGCTAACTTGTCGGCGGCTGACGCCCAGCTTTTTGCCAGCATGTCGTTGACATTCAGCGGGCGATCAGCGTAGCAGGCCATCACCCGGTCCCAATGACATTCCTTGCGAATCTGCATCTTGACCTCCGATTGACTTATTGGTATTTCGCCAGTTCGATCTTGCCGATCTGGTGGCGGTGCACTTCGTCAGGACCATCGGCCAGCCGCAACAGGCGGGCAGACGCATACGCAGCAGCAATGCCAACATCGTTGTTGGTGCCGCCGCCGCCAAAGGCTTGCATCACCCAGTCGATCACTTGGCAGGCCATCTTGGGCGCTGCAACCTTGATCATGGCGATCTCGGCTTTGGCCACCTTGTTGCCGACCGTGTCCATCATGTACGCGGCTTTGAGTGTCAGTAGCCGTGTCTGCTCGATCATGATGCGGGCCTCGGCAATGCGTTCAATCGTCACGCCCTGCTGCGAGATTTTTTTGCCAAAGGCGACGCGCGACAAGGTGCGCTTGCACATCATCTCCAGCATGCGCTCAGCCAAACCGACCAGTCGCATGCAGTGGTGAATACGCCCGGGGCCAAGCCGGCCTTGGGCGATTTCAAAGCCACGACCTTCGCCCAACAAGAGGTTGGCCACCGGCACGCGAACATTCGTAAAGGTGACTTCAGACGCGCGGTCTGGCACACCGTAAAAACCCAGCACGGAGATCGGTCTCACAACCTTGACGCCCGGGGTGTCCATCGGCACCAGCACCATCGATTGCTGGTGATGGCGGTCTGGGTTATCCGGTGCTGTCTTGCCCATGAAGATGATGATCTTGCAGCGCGGATCGGTCCCGTTGGTGGTGTACCACTTGTGGCCGTTGATGATGTAGTCGTCACCATCACGAACGATCAGAGACTCAATATTGGTCGCGTCGCTGGAGGCCACGTCAGGCTCCGTCATGGCAAAGGCTGAACGGATCTCACCCGACAGCAGGGGTTTTAACCAACGCTCTTGGTGTTCTTGGGTGCCGTAACGCTCGAGCACTTCCATGTTGCCCGTGTCAGGGGCTGAGCAATTGAAGACTTCGGGGGCAAGGTGGGAGCGGCCCATGATTTCGCACAAGGGGGCGTATTCAAAATTTGTCAGGCCTGCGCCATGCTCTGAACTCGGCAGAAAGAGGTTCCATAGATCTGCCTCGCGGGCTTTGATCTTGAGTTGCTCGATGATGGGATAAACCTTCCACGGTCCCAGCTCCTCAGCTTGTTGATAAAACAGGGATTCGTTGGGATAGATGTGCTCATCCATGAATGCCGTCAGGCGACGCTGTAGATCCTGGACTTTGGGCGAATACTCAAACATGGTCGTTGGCTTTCTGGTGTCGATGACGTTCGATTTTTGAAATTTAAAAGTCTTGTAAAACTCGCTTGAGAACTAGCCTTCGAGTCTTTCGACTTGTGCCCAAGCCACATCGGCGATGGTGCGGGCGCGCCGGCCGGTCAACAATGCTTCGTCGCTGGCGGCATTGCCGTCTAGCGCGCGCTTCACAATGCCCTGCAGGATGGCGGCCAGTCTGAACATGCTGAACGCCATGTAGAACTCCCACTGTGCAGGATCGATCCCGCCAAGGCCGGTTCTTTCGCAGTACCTGCGTAAATACTGCGCCTCGTCGGGAATCCCGAGCAATGACAGATCGCGACCGGCCATGCCGCGAAATTGTTCTGCCGTCAGGCGCCATGACATCAGGTGATAAGCCAGGTCGGCCAGCGGATGCCCCAGTGTTGATAACTCCCAATCCAGCAGAGCCACAATGCGGTGCGAATGTCGGTCAAACATCAGGTTATCAATGCGCAGGTCGCCATGCACGATCGATGTATCGTCACCTGGCGGAATATTCCGTGGCAGCCACTCGATCAATCGCTCCATGGTGGGGATGTGTTCTGTTTCCGAGGCACGGTATTGACGCGACCAACGCGCGATCTGCCGTTCGAGATAGTTGCCAGGTTTGCCGTAATCAGCCAGCCCGAGCTTCCCATAGTCAAGCCGGTGCAGGGCCGCGACGACACGGTTGAATTCATCCCATATTTCATGCCGTTGCTGAGGCTCGAGTCCTGGCAGCGCCGGGTCCATGAATTGCCGGCCTTCCAGAAAATCCATCACATAAAACGGCGTGCCGATAACGTCCGCATCGTCGCAATACAACCAAGCTTTGGCGACCGGCACATCTGTATCGCGCAGCGCACCGATGATCCGGTACTCCCGGTCAACTGCATGGGCCGATGGCAGCAAGATACCGCTAGGTTTTTTGCGCAGGACAAATTTTCGCTCGCGTCCGCTGAGTAAATACGTTGGGTTGGATTGACCACCACTGAGAACGCTGATGGCGAAAGGGCCGTCGTAGGGTTCGAGGTGGTGTCGCAGGTAGGCGTCTAACTTTGGCTCATCGAATCCGTGGACATCGATCATGACCCTGTTCCCTGCCCGAAAGTCGGTGAAGTTTGCATGTTTTTTGCTCCAGTCGGAACATCACTTTCAATCAAATTCTATGGTCTAACAATTGACATTTGAAAATTGTAGCATTACATTTTCAGGAATTACAAAGCCGCTAAGCAATGCAGTCAATGTGTTTTGAGCTTGCTGCTGAGACAAGATGGACGGAGACAAAGCCATGAATTTGGAAGTGGATAACGGCGCGGTTGACGCGGCCCAAGAGGCAGACGATGTCTGCGCCCTGCCGCTGGTGCGCCGTCTGGGCGCGACCCTCGACAGAGATGTGCGCGGGATGCGTGAGGGCGACGCGATGCCTCGGGGCTGGCACTTGGCCTTGTTTTCAGTCGACACACCGCAGTCACAACTGCGTGCTGATGGGTTGGCCGGCTTGGGCATCCAACTGCCAGAACTGGGCTTGCCGCGAATTGTGTTTGGCGGGCGACGTGTTCGCTTTCACACGGATATACCGATCGGCGCGCACCTGAACCGTGCGAGCCGCCTGCTGTCCGTCGTCCCCAAGACGGGTCGATCGGGCCGCTTTGCGCTGGTGACTGTGCAACATGAGATTTTTTTGGCCGGGAGCAAGGAGCCGGCCATTACCGAGCTGCTCGACTACGTCATGCGCGAAGCCGCTGTGCCGCAAGAGCCTACTGACACCAGCAAGACTGCACCGACGGCCGCCGTTCCTGCCATGCCTGAACCGAGCATTCGCCGCATCGTGGTGCCGGACGAATTGTTGCTGTTCCGCGTCTCGGCAGTGATGTTCAATCCCCACCGCATTCACTACGACCTGCCTTACGCGAACAAGGTCGAGTCGTATCCGTCCTTGGTTGTCAATGGCTCTGTCACAACGCTGCTGCTGCTGGAGTTTTATCGAAAAGAGTCCGGCACAGAGCCAGACTTTATCAAGTTGCGAAACAAAGGATTGTCTTTTTGCGGTCGTCCAATCGGGCTGAATGCGCTGGCCGGTGAGACACAGTGGCAAGTCTGGGCCGATGATGAACACGGCAGCGTGTCGGTCGAAGGCGCCATGGGTGTGGGTCATGAGCTGTAACCACAAGGTTTATGACGAAGTCAGGACCGTGTCGCAGCCGCTGAAGGTCGGGAAAGGCTGATGAGCCGATAGCCATGTGTGACGAGTTTTATTCAAACCACAGGAGACTTCCGATGACCCGATACCTCATTCGCCTAGCCGCATCATGGGTCACACTGATGTGCCTGGGCACCAGTGTGCTTGCCCAAACTTGGCCCAGCAAGCCGATCAAGATTCAAATTGCGTTCGGACCGGGCTCGGCCAGTGACATATTCGCCAGGATGATTGGCGAGCCCCTGTCAAAGGCAGTCGGTCAGCCGGTGATTGTTGAGTCCAAACCCGGCGCTGCGGGTCAGATCGCCGCTGAATTCGTCGCTAGGGCGCCGGCTGATGGATACACGCTGTTCCTGACCACCAACACCACGCACTCAGCCAACCCGTACCTGTTTAAAAAGCTGTCCTACGACCCGATCAAGGACTTCACGCCGATTTCGCGTATCTCGTACTTCCCCTTTCTCCTGGTCGTGGATGGGAAGCTGCCGATCAACAATATCGCCGAATTGTTGACCTACGCTAAAGCCAACCCGCAGCAGATCGGATATTCGTATTCGAGCAGTGCCGGCCAAGTGCCGGCGGCCGCGTTAAGCAACGCGACAAAAATGGGTGCTGTGGGCGTGGCGTACAAATCTGCGCCAGAAGCCCTGAACAGTGTTGTTGGTGGACAGGTTACTTTCAGCATCATCGACTTCGCCACCAGTCAGGCGCTGATCAAGGCGGGTCGCCTGCGTGCCTTGGCGGTGACGCCGCAGACTCGAACGACCTTAGCGCCCAACTTGCCGACCATCTCAGAAGCGGTCGGCATCAAAGACTTTGGCGTGACGGCCTGGCTGGGTCTGTTCGGGCCTGCCAACCTGCCCGTGGCCATCGTCGACAAGCTCAACACAGAAATACAGAAAATTCTCGGGTCGCATGAACTGCAAGAAAAGTTACGATCCATGGGCGTCGAGCCAGCGCCGGCCGGGCCTGAGGAGTTCCAGCAGTTCGTGAAGAGCCAACTCGGTGTCTGGCAGCAGCAGATCAAAATTTCGGGGATGGAGCCGCAATAGGCTCTGCTTCCAATTTTCATTTTTATTAACTGCCCCCCACACTGCCTTTTAAAGTGTGCAGATGACCGGCAACCCTAAAGACAATCTCATGAACCGCAGCGTCCAGCAACTGTTTGATCTCACCGGCAAAACTGCCCTCGTCTCCGGCGGCTCCCGCGGGCTGGGACTGCAAATGGCGTACGCACTGGGAGAGGCTGGTGCGCGCGTCATGCTCAGCTCGCGCAGCGCAGAAGACCTTCAGCGCGCCACTGCAGAACTGCAAGCTGCTGGCATCCAAGCGGATTGGATCGCAGCCGACTGTTCACAAGAGACCGGCAGCCGAGGGCTGGCCGACGAAGCGATTCGTCGCCTTGGTCACGTTGACATTCTCGTGAATAATGCGGGCGCGGCATGGGGAGAGCCCGCCGAAGTCCACTCAGTCGAAGCCTGGGACAAGCTGATGAACCTCAACGTGCGCGGCTATTTCATCCTCACCCAGCAGATCGCCCGCAACAGCATGATCGCAAGGCGCTCGGGAAAAATCATCAACGTGGCGTCTATCGCGGGCCTCGGAGGGAATGTTCCCGAGATGACGACCCTCGCCTACAACACGTCCAAAGGCGCGGTCATTAACTTCACGCGCGCGCTGGCGTGTGAATGGGGCAAATACAACATCAACGTCAACGCCATCTGCCCCGGCTTTTTTCCCAGCAAGATGACCAAGGGAATTTTTCGTGAACTGGGTGAAGACAACTTAGCGAAACGCACGCCACTCGGTCGGCTTGGTGATGACGAATCGCTCAAGGGCTTGTGCCTGCTTTACGCATCGGACGCTGGGAGGCACATCTCCGGTCAATGCATCGCGGTGGATGGCGGTGTGTCCGCCATGATTGGCTGACAAGTTCTTTCCGGTGACGCGATGAACTCTGCGGTGACGGAGGTAGGCTCCATGTTCTGAATACAGAACAAATTCCACATCAAGAATAATCGAACAATGACATGCGGGCGTGTCCTGCAGTCGATGTCTCCAAAGGAATGAAGCAATGTCCCGTGGGTGGAATTTTTCAGAGGTTTGGGAAGTGGTGGCGCACAGCGTGCCAGACCATATTGCGCAAGTCCATGGCGATGAACGCATCAGCTGGCGCGAGTTCGACGCCCGTGCCAACGGCATTGCTTCGACGCTGCTGCAAGGCGGCTGCCTTCACCAAGACAAAATCGCGCTGTACTTGCACAACGGCCCGCACTATATGCAGTCGGCATTCGCCTGCATGAAAGCCGCTTTGGTGCCCGTCAACACCAACTACCGCTATCAACAAGACGAACTGCACTATTTGTGGGACAACGCCGACGCTGTCGCGGTGGTCTTTCATGGCGCGTTCACCGCAATCGTGGAGGCGGTCCGCGCACGCTGCACCCAGGTGCGCTTGTGGTTGCATGTGGACGATGGTTCTGCGCCGTGCCCCGTCTGGGCAGTGCCTTTTGAAGCATCGGCTGTTTCGCATCCGACGCAAGTCGAGACCGCTTGGGGCCGCTCGGGTGACGACCAGATTCTGATCTACACCGGTGGCACCACCGGCAGGCCGCGCGGTGTGATGTGGCGTCAGCATGACCTGTATGTGGCATCGAACACCACCGGAGATCCACCACAGGCCGACCTGGCCTTTGTGCGTGAGCGCGTCGTCCGGTTACGCGCTGACAAGACAGCGCCGCCGGTCGGCTTGCCGGCTGCACCGCTGATGCACGGCACCGCCTACGTGTTTGCCAGCGCCATTTTGAATCGCGCGGGTTGCGTGGTCACGCTGACCGCCTCTGCGTTCGACGTCGCCGAGCTTCTCAGCGCCATTGAGGCGGGTCCGGTCACCGACCTGTGCATTGTGGGTGATGCGTTTTGCCGGCCCATGGTGGATGCGCTCGACGCAGCACCTGGCCGCTGGAACATCGCCGGGCTGAAGGCGGTGTCATCGTCAGGGATGATGTGGGGCAACGCCAACAAAGCCCGATTGTTGGCGCATGCACCCGAGGCCGTGCTCATCGACTTTCTCAACAGCAGCGAAGCCAGTGGCATGGGTCGGGCGATTTCTTCCAAAGGTCGGGCCAACCCGTCGGCGCGATTCAAACTGGGTAAGAACGCATTCGTCATCGATGCTGACAACCGGCCTGTTGAACCCGGCAGCGGCATCGCCGGGCGGATCGCCGTCAGCGGCAACGTGCCCTTGGGGTATCACGGCGATCCAGAAAAAAGCGCAGCCACCTTCCCGGTGATTGATGGTGTTCGCTGCGCTGTACCAGGCGACTTCGCTTTGGTTGAAGCTGACGGCAGCATCACCTTGCTGGGACGCGGTTCGGTCAGCATCAACACCGGCGGGGAAAAAGTATTTCCTGAAGAAGTCGAGGAATGCATCAAGCTCCTGTCAGACGTGCGTGACGCCGTGGTGGTGGGCGTGCCGGATGAACGTTTTGGAGAAACCGTCGCGGCCATCGTCGAATTGGTTGACGGCTGCAGCCTGGATGCAAATACTGTGGCTGATCAAGTGATTGCCCATGTGCGCGATCGGCTGGCGCGCCACAAAGCCCCGCGACATGTGTTGGTCGTGGCCTCCATTGGGCGTGGTCCCAACGGCAAGGCCGACTACATGGCCTTGCGCAAGGTTGCAGCAGACCGGCTAGTGAAGGATGCTGTAGTCCTTCCCTTTGAAAAATAAAACCCAAAGAAAGTGCAGTCCCAGATGTCTCAAATTCTGATCGAGCGGCAAGGCGGCGTCGCAATCGTCACGCTCAACCGTCCTGAAAAACGCAATGCCTTCTCGCCCGAAATGTTGGTGCGCTTAGCGCAGTTTTGGAAAGACATTGCCGACGATCACTCTGTGCGTGTGGTGGTGTTGACCGGCGCGGGCGATCAAGCATTTTCGTCAGGCGGCGACATGGGCAGTCTGATTCCGCTGATGATGAAAACCCGGGCACCGGTAGGAGAATGGGAAGAGCGTTTTGCCGCCGACCGAAAGCAACTGGGCGCGGCCTTGCTGCGCAACGCGAGCTTTTTCAAACCTGTGATTGCGGCCATCAATGGCCACGCCCATGCGGGGGGGGCAGAGTTTGTCATGAGCACCGACCTGCGCGTCATGTCCAGCGAGGCCACCCTCGCCGTGACCGAAGTGCGCCGCGGCCTGATCGCCAGTGGCGGTTCGCTGGTGCGCATGGCAAGGCAGGTGCCTTGGGCACATGCGATGGAGTTGCTATTGCTCGGTGAACCGGTCAGCGCGCAGCAAGCACTGGCCATGGGCTTGGTCAACCGCGTGGTGCCGCCGGACCAAGTCATGGCCACCGCGCTGGACCTGGCACGTCGGGTCAGTTTGGGTGCGCCGGTCGCATTGGAAAAAACCAAGGAGGTGATGGTGCGATCCAACGGTCGGCCGCTGGAAGAAGCCTTCGCCATAGAGACGCAGTGCACCAAGGAAAACGCCGCCATGGAGGATGCCAAAGAGGGCTCGCGCGCCTTCATGGAAAAACGCCCGCCGGTGTTCCGCGGAAGGGCTGCATCATGAGCTTGCTCAAGGGCATTCGTGTCGTGGAAATGGGTCTGTGGGTGGCGGGTCCGGCCGCCGGTGGAATTTTGGCCGACTGGGGTGCCGAAGTCGTCAAGATAGAGATGCCCAAGGGTGACCCTATGCGCAAATTGTTCGGCGCGTTGTCGGGTTCGAAAGAAGACCGCTGCCCACCGTTCGACTTGTACAACCGCGGCAAAAAAAGCATTGCGCTTGACGTCAACCACCCGGATGGCATGGCGTTGGTTCAACGTTTGGTGGCCACTGCGGATGTGTTCATCACCAACATGCGACCACAGTTTTTGGAACGCATCGGTCTGGACCATGCCACGCTGCTGGCCCAATACCCACGTCTGGTGTATGCCAGCCTGACCGCCTATGGATTGGAAGGGCCAGACCGCGATGCGCCGGGCTTCGACATGGCCGCTTACTCCGGACGCAGCGGCTTGGCAGACCGAGCCACACCGCCTGGTGCAGCACCACCCGTTTTGCCGGGCGGCATGGGCGACAACGTGACGGCGATCACCCTGGTCTCCGGCATCATGGGCGCGCTGTTTCACCGCGAGCGCACGGGCCTCGGACAAATGGTTTCGACCTCTCTGTTGCGCACCGGCATCTACAGCATTGGCATGGACGTCGCCACGCGCGTGGGGCTGGATCGGATTGCGCCAGCACCGTCGCGCAGCAAGCCACAAAACCCGTTGATGAACTCTTACTGCGCCAGTGACGGCAAGTGGTTCTGGTTGGTCGGCGCGGAGTCTGAGCGACATTGGCCCGGCATCGTCAAAGCACTCGACGGCTCTGAGTTGCTCACTGACGAACGCTACCTAACCCCACGTGAGCGCAGACGAAATGCCGGGGCGCTGGTGTTGGCTATCGACGCCCTCACGGCACGTCACACGCGGGCGGAATGGGCTGATATTTTTCACCATCACGAGGTCTGGTGGGCACCGATCAACTCGGTTGATGACTTGCTGACCGACCCACAAGTGTTGGCCTGCGGCGCTTTTGTCACCGTGCCGGTGGCAGACGGGCAAGCCACGCCAGAGCGGTTCAACGGTGTTGCGACACCGGTTGATTTCAGCGCCACGCCAATCAGCCTGGACGGACCGCCCCCAGGCGTCAGCGCTGATGCGGATGCTTTGCTCAGGGAACTGGGTGTGGCGCCAGATGAGCTAGAACGATTGCGTGCTATTGCGGTGTTGACCTGACCCCCGACAGCCCCCTATTTCACTGAGCCACCATGTCCGACCCTCTCTATCACGCGAAGCCAAACCTACAGCCTTCTACAACAGCACTGCAGCCGTTAGCGGGTGTGCGGGTGGCCGATTTTTCATCCAACATGGCGGGGCCTTATGGCGCCATGATTTTGGCCCAACTGGGCGCTGACGTCATCAAAGTCGAGTCGCCGCAAGGGGATGATGCACGCGCCTGGCCGCCGATAGTGGACGGCATGAGTTTGGCGCACCGCCACGTGGGGGCTGGCAAACGCGGCATGGTGATCGACCTGAAACAAGCGGCGGGTGTTCAAGTCGCCATGGCCTTGATCGCGGGTTCGCAGGTGGTGATTCAGAGCATGCGGCCCGGCGTTGCCGATCGTATTGGCATTGGTCAAGCGGCGGCGCGAGCGGTCAACCCGGAAGTGCTTTATTACGACCTGAATGCCTTTGGCAACGGCGAAACGGGTCGGGCCATGCCTGGCTACGATCCTTTGGTGCAGGCCTTCGCAGGGATCATGCAAATGACCGGGCACGAGGGCTCGCCGCCGACCCGTTGCGCGCCCTCGCTGATTGATCTTGGCAGCGGCCAATGGATTGCCATGGGGGTGCTGGCCGCCCTGCTGGCGCGTCAAAAAGGTCAGCCGGTTCAGTCGCTTGAAACCGCCTTGGTGGACACCGCCTTCAGCGTCATTCCCTACCAAGCAACCGCGGCCAAACTCTCGGGTCAGCGGCCACCCAAAGCCGGTTCGGGTAACCCGATCGCAGCGCCTTACCAGTGTTACCAAGCCAGAGATGCAGAGATCCTGATCGCTGCGCCCAGCCAACGACTGTGGGAGGCCGTGGTGCGCGCATTGCAGTCCCCCGCACTGGCGCAAGACCCTCGCTTTGCCAGTGTCCATTCACGCAGTCAAAACCTGCGCGCTTTAGAGGCGGCGATCAACAGCATTCTTAGTGAACACGATGTGGACACTTGGATCACCCGTCTGACCCAAGCCGACGTGCCTGTCACGCGCGTCAGCGGTCTGGAAGAAGCCGTGCGGAGTGACGTGGCCCGCGAGCGCGGCACCTTCATAGAGTCAGACGGCGTGCCCTTGGTACGACTGCCTTGGTTGGCTGACGGCCAACCGCTGGCATGGCAACGCCCGGCGCCGAGGCTAGGCCAACACAGCTTGGAGATTCTGGCCGAGCTAGGTTTTGATGAGACGCAGTCAGCAACTTTGATAGGCTGCGGCGCGGTCGTTGCGGGTTAGAACACAGCCCCAAGGCTCATCGCGTATTTAAACTTTCCCGCCCGATCATAAAAAACATAAACAACTTTTTAGGAGACAACATGAAACGCAGATTGACACAGACTTTGATGCTGCTGCTTGCAGCCTTGACACTCTTGGGCGCGACCGCACGCGTTCAAGCGCAAGCCGCTTATCCCAACAAGCCGGTGAAAATCGTCATCGGCTTTGGTCCGGGCAGCGGCACGGACATCATGGCGCGGATGATTGCCGAGGAACTGCGCGTGGCATTGGGTCAGCCTTTCATCGTCGACAACCGACCCGGCGCTTCAGCACAAATTGCAGCGTCTGCGGTGGCCAAGTCAGCCGCTGACGGCTACACCTTGTTCTTGACATCGAACTCGTCGCACTCCGTGAACCCGCACATGTTCAAGAAGTTGCCTTATGACCCGATTGCCGACTTCACGCCGATTGGCGGCATCGCTTACTTCCCATTTATCTTGGCCGTGAATGCCAGCTTGCCGGTGAAAACCCCGCAAGAATTCGTCGCTTATGCGCGTGCCAATATTGGCAAGCTCAACTACGCCTATGGGACGCCCACCGTGCAGATTCCGGCCGAGGCGCTGAACCGTCTGGAAAAACTGGAAGCGGTTGGCATCCCTTACAAAAGCAGCCCTGGCGCCATGACCGATGTGATCGGTGGGCAGGCGCAGTTTTTGGTGGTGGATCTGGCGTCTGCCAGGCCGCATCTGCAGTCAGGTCGATTGCGTGCGCTGGCGGTGACCACGTCCAAGCGCACGGCGCTGGCACCGGAGCTGCCAACGATTGAAGAAACGCTCAAGCTCAAGGACTTCGATCTGGCGGCATGGACCGGCTTGTTTGGTCCGGCAGGGTTGCCCAAAGAGGTGCAAGAAAAACTCTCGAACGCCTTGCAAGATGTTCTGGCAAAACCGGCCGTGCGTGACCGCATACTCGCCTCGGGCGCAGAGCCCACACCGTCGGACATCCCGACCTTCACGGCGCTGGTCAAACGTCAACTCGAAGTCTGGGGACGCAAGGTGGCGGACGCTGGCATACAGCCGGAATGAGTGTTGATCCGCGCCAGCCGGTGCTGGTCGGCATCGGCTCGTGCATGCAGCGCGAGGACGACTTGACACGCAGCCAGGAGCCCATGGACCTGATGCTGCAGGCCGTCCAACTCGCAGCAAGAGATGCGGTTGGCGTCAATGGTGCACAGCTATTGAAGGGCTTGAACCAGATTGCTGTGCCCAAGGGGCGCTGGCGTTACCGCAACCCTGCGGGCGAGATCGCACGCATCATTGGCGCTGATGCCGCCAGCACGGTACTGGCCAGCGTTGGTGTTTTGCAGCAATTCCTCATTGGCGATGCCTGTCGGCAGATTGCCGCGGGTGAGATTGAATCAGCCTTGGTGGTGGGCGCTGACGCGGGCCACCGTATCGCGTGCGCCAAAAAGCGGGGTCAGCGGGCGACGGAACGACAACAAGAAGAAGACACTCCCGATGTGAGCCTGGAGCCTGCCGAAGAGCTCCTTCACCCCGCAGAACTGCGTGCGGGGATCCGCATGCCGATAGCGCTTTACGCTATTTTGGAGTCAGCATGGCGCGCCAAAAATGGCTGGACACTAGACCACCATCGCCAGCATTTGGGTGTGATGTACCAGCGATTTTCTGAGTTGGCAGCGGGCAACCCGCAGGCTTGGCGCAGGCAAGCTTTCAGTGCCGAGCAGATCAGCGAAGCCTCAGACCGCAACCCCATGCAGGCCTTTCCTTACACACGGCTGCATTGCACCCATTGGAATGTCGACCAGTCGGCGGCTTTGCTGCTGTGCTCGGCCGGCAAGGCGCAGGCACTGGGCATTGACCCGGCTGGCTGGATTTATGCCTCGGCCAGTACCGAGTCCAACCACATGCTGTCGGTGTCGGCACGGTCGGACTTGGCAACGTCTATCGGTGCACGCTTGGCAGGTCGCGCTGCGCTTGAGGGCGCAGGTTTGAGCTCATCGCAGATCGATTGGATGGAGCTTTACAGCTGCTTTCCGATTGCTGTGCAGTGCCACGCGCAGGCTTTGGGTCTTGAGTGGCGACAAGACGTGACGCGCAATGCGCGACGCGATTTGACGGTCACTGGCGGCATGCCTTTTGCCGGCGGGCCATTCAACAACTATGTATTGCAAGCCACTTGCCGAATGGCTGAATTAATTCGACAAGACAGTGCTCTTCAGGACAAGAGCCGGCACGGGCTGGTGTCATCCGTGTCCGGGGTTTTGACCAAGCATGGTTTTGGGGTGTGGTCCAGTCAACCCCCGGCCAATGGCTTTGCCTTCAAAGACGTGTCCCTGGACACGGCGCAGCAGACCGTTGCCAAAGTGGTCCTCGAGGATTTTCACGGCCTAGCGGTTGTGGCGGGCTACACCGTGCTGCATGACAAGGAACAAGCGCCAAGTGCGCTGGTGCTGGCCGATACGGCCAATGGCGGTCGGGCGCTGGCAAGGAGCAGCGACCCAGCGCTGATTGATAGGGTGCAGCACAGCGAGTTTTGTGGCGCGACAATTGCCATGCACGGCACGCTGTTCAGCGCCGCTTGAATTTGAAATGACCTGCGCATGTTCGATGTTTCCAGACTGACCCATGGCCCGCTGACTGGCCCTCGCGCCATCTTGCGAGTGGTGCAGGTTTTTGCCAAACTGAGCGCCCACCCTGAAGGGCAAACGCTGTCGCAGCTTTGCCAAAGCCTGTCATTGCCAAAAACCACTTTGCACACCATGCTCAAGGTGTTGGAGAGCGCCAATTACCTGAGCCATGATGGCGGTGCCTACCGACTGGGGGCGCAAGCGGTCGCTCTGGGTGCCACCATGGCCGAAAGTTCGCAACGAAATTTCCCGGATTGTGCCAAGGGGATTCTTCAAAATCTATCGCAGCGCTCAGGTGAAACCTGCTTCCTCGCGGTGCTCACGCCGGACGGACAGGATTGCAAATATGTCGCCGTTGTCGAGACCGACAATTGGCTGCGTTTCAGTGTCAAGGTCGGCTCGCACAAACCGGCTTACGCCACGGGTAGCGGCCGGGCGATGTTGGCCTTCATGCCTCAAGACGAGGTGCAGCAGCTTTTGCAAAGCTTTCCTTTCAAGCCCTCACCGCCAAGACGGTGACCTCGCGGCGGGCATTGCTGGCGAGTTTGAAAGCGGTGAAGCAAAGGGGTGTCAGCACGGTTGACAGCGGAACCGTCAGCGGTGTCCTGTCCATCGGGGCCCCTATTTTTGGAGCCGACGGGCAGGTTGTCGCTGCCCTCAGCGTGGGTGGCCCAACTGCTCGCATGGCCGAGCGTGTCAAAGCCGTTGAAGCCGCCGTGAGCGAAGCAGCGGAAGACATTTCTAGGCTGCTGGGCTACCGAGGGCCATGGCCTGTGGTCGATCACCCAACAGCTCGTTGATTTCACTGCCAGCCACGCGGTCAGCCTTCCCTACCTCATCCAAGCTGGTGTTTGTCAGTCGATCTTGGCGCCCGAGACCTTCACCACCTTGGCCCATTTGTTGGTTTCAGATTCAATGAGTTTGACAAATTCCTGCGGCGTGTTACCGCTGGGAATCGCCCCTTGCAGCATCAGCTTTTCTTTGATGGCGGGCGTGTTCAGTGACTTCGCCACTTCTTGTTGAATGCGGCTGACGATGTCTGGCGGCGTGCCCGCTGGCGCCAGCAAGCCAAACCAGCTGCTGGCTTCAAAGCCTTTGAGTTTGGCGGCTTCTTCGACCGTCGGAACGTCCGGCAAAACGGCTGAACGCTGGCTGCTGGTGACCGCAAAAGCTTTCAACTTGCCGCTCTTGATATGTTGCAAAGACGATGGCAGGTTATCGAACATCACGTCGGTGTTGCCGGCCACGAGGTCCAGCAGCGCAGGGCTGGAACCACGGTAGGGGAAGTGCACCATGAAGGTCCCGGTCATGCTTTTGAAAAGCTCACCCGCCATGTGAATCGAGGTGCCGTTGCCGCTCGACGCCATGTTGAGTTTGCCGGGGTGCGCTTTGGCGTAGTTGATGAAGTCGGGCACGTTGTTGATGCCCAGCGTGCGGGCTTTTTCGGCATTCATCACCATCACGTTCGGGACGCCAGCGACCATGGTGATGGGTGCAAAATCTTTGATCGGGTCAAACGGCATCTTGGCGTAAAGCGACTGGTTGATACCGTGCGTGCCGACCGTTCCCATGAGCAAGGTGTAGCCGTCAGCGGGGGACTTGGCGACGAGGTCTGCACCGATATTGCCACCAGCACCGCCGCGATTCTCAATGACAAAAGCTTGGCCAAAGGCCTTGGACAGTTCGGGTGCGATGGCCCGCGCCAAGATGTCGGTGGTACCGCCGGCCGCGAAAGGTACAACGATCTTGACGGGCTTGGTGGGCCATGTCGATTGCGCGAAGGACGGCAGGGTGAGCAGCGCAGAAAAGGTCGTGACGCTGACAAGCCCCAGTGTGCGGGTCATGGCACGGATGAGCGTTCGACGCTGTGTTGATTTCAAAGACATGAAGACCTCTTTTTTGTGACGAATGACATGATGATAGATACCTTTGGTTTGTACTGCTAAGGGCCATGGCGTGTGACTGGGATTACCCGTATCCAGCACTTTGCTTTGGGCACAAAAAAAACCGCCTGAACCCGAAGATCGCAAGCGGTTTTTTTAGCGCAGGCGGGCTTAGTCGGCAAACTTGCCCGCGGCTTCAATCAGCGGCTTGAGCTTGGCAGTTTCAGAGGCGACGAAAGCCTTGTGGGCGGCGGGTTCGACACGCTTGTCGGTCACCACCACGGCACCCAAGCCTTCTTGTTTCTTGATGAAGTCAGGGTCTTTCAGTGCCGTCTTCAATGCATTGTTGAGCTGGGTCAAAACGGCCGGTGGCGTGCCTTTTGGCGCGTAAAGACCGTGCCAGATTGTCAGCTCAAAGCCCTTCATGCCCAGCTCTTGCAGGCTCGGGTAGTTTTTCAGAAGCTTGTTATCGGATAACGATTTGGCAGTGGTCACCGCGAATGCTTTGACACGCCCGGCTTCAATCTGGCTGGTGGTGTTGGTGGTCTGATCGCACATGATGTCAACCTGCCCGCCGACCAAGGCATTCATGGCCGGTGCCGTGCCACTGAAGGGAATGGTCGTCATGGCTTCGCTGGCCTGCAGGCGCGACTGCCACATCAGACCGCACAGGTGCGAGGCTGACCCCAAACCGGCGTGGGCGATGTTCAGTTTGCCGGCATTGCCCTTGATGTAATTTTCGAAGTCGCGGTAGGTATTGGCAGGCAACTGCGGCTTGCCAATCAGCGTCATCGGCACTTCATTGATCATGCCGAGGTATTCGAAGTCGTCAGCCACTTTGAACGAGAGCTTGCGATACAAGGCGGGGGCCGATGCCATGCCGATGTGGTGCAGCAGCAGGGTGTGGCCGTCCGGATTGGCCCGGGCGACCTTGGCCATGCCAATCGTGCCACCGGCACCGTTGACGTTTTCGACCACGAAATTCGCACCGCCACCCATGGATTTGCGCATGGCTTCTGCCAAGTCGCGGGCGACGCGATCGGTGGGGCCGCCGGCTGCAAAGGGGACGACAAAAGTGATTGGCTTAGAGCCGGGAAAAGTTTGCGCTTGAGCAAAGATGGCGGCGGTAGCCAGCGCCAGTGCGAACAGTTTTTTCATTTGAAAAACTCCTTGAATTGAGCGGGCATTCTAGGGTGTCAACACAAACTTACGGGGTGAATTGGATCTATCGTCAAGCTGGGTGAGGTGTTACTCGTAGCGTCGGGCATCTTGAATCACCACGCCGTCATTCGGCAAGCTGCCGGGGCTGAGCATGTCGACATCGCCACGCAGCTTGGTCACATCGCGGATGGCATCGCCGATGCGCGCTGTCAAACCGTCCGTTGAAGCAGAGACTTCAACTTTGAGCGTCATCACATCGTTCGCCATTTCTCCGGACACGACTAACCGCGCCTTCAGGACTTCCGGAAATCGTTTGACGATCTCGGCCACCTGACCCGGATGCACAAACATGCCGCGAATCTTGGTGGTTTGGTCAGCGCGACCCATCCAACCTTTGATGCGTGTGTTGCTGCGACCCGTCGGGCACAAACCGGGCAGCACGGCCGATAGATCGCCGGTACCAAAACGGATCAAGGGGTAATCGGGGTTGAGCGTTGTCACCACCAATTCGCCGACTTCCCCCTCGGGCACCGGGTCGCCTGTGCCGGGCCGCACGATCTCGACAATCACCCCTTCGTCCAGCACCAAGCCTTGGCGTGCCTCGGTTTCGTAGGCGATCAGACCGAGGTCGGCGGTGGCGTAGCACTGGTAGCCGGCAATGCCCTTGTCTGCCAACCAGTCGCGCAGCGATGGCGGAAAGGCTTCGCCTGACACCAGCGCGCGCCTGAAGCTCGAGATGTCCGAACCACTGGCCAGCGCTTTTTCAATCAGGATCCGCAGGTAGCTGGGGGTACCGACGTAACCTTCAGGCCGGAGGTCTGCGATGGCCGCGAGTTGTTGTTCTGTTTGGCCAGTGCCGGCGGGAAATACCGTGCAGCCAATTGCATGCGCACCAGACTCCATCATGTAGGCACCAGGCGTCATGTGGTAACTGAAGGCGTTGTGCGCCAGATCACCCTCCCTAAAACCCGCAGCAAACAGAGCACGGCCCACCCGCCAGTAATCCGGTCGGGCAACATCGGGTTCGTAGATGGGACCGGGTGACGCAAAAATGCGCGACATTCTGCGGCCCCGCAGCAAGGCCGCAAAGCCGCCAAACGAATCCGCCGGGCGCGTCGCCTGTTGTCGTTCCAGCAGCTCGTGCTTGCGGGTGACGGGCAAGGCGGCCAACGCTGTGCTTGAATTGATTCGGGTCGGGTCGATGCCGGCGAGCGTTTGTTTCGCGGCGGGACTGTGTTGCTGCGCGTGAGCGATCACTCTCGGCAGTGCCGCCATCTGCGTGGCTTCCCGCAGGGCGGGATCGCGGCATTCCAAGGTGTCGAAATAGTCCGTCATGTTGTGCGCCTCAAGCCAACCAGCGCTTGCGCCGCTTGTAGCTTTTCACGTCTTTGAAACTCTTGCGCTCGCCACCACCGACGCCCAGATAAAACTCCTTGACGTCTTCGTTGCTGGCCAAGTCGCGGGCCACGCCATCCATCACCACTCTGCCGCTTTCCATGATGTAGCCGTAGTCTGCATATTTGAGCGCCATGTTGGTGTTCTGCTCGGCCAGTAAGAAGGTGACTTTTTCTTTTTCATTCAGGTCTTTGACGATGTTGAAAACTTCCTCAACGATCTGCGGGGCCAGCCCCATCGACGGCTCGTCGAGCAACACCATGTTGGGGTTGACCATCAACGCGCGGCCAATGGCGCACATCTGTTGTTCGCCGCCTGAGGTGTAGGCGGCCTGCGATGTTCGGCGTGTTTTCAAGCGGGGAAAGTAGTTGTAAACCTTCTCCAGATTGGCAGCCACTTCGGCCTTGTCTTTGCGTGTGTAAGCACCGGTCAACAAGTTTTCTTCGATGGTCAGGTGCGCAAAGCAGTGACGTCCCTCCATGACCTGCACCACGCCGCGTTGCACCAGATCAGACGGCGATAGGTTTTCAATGCGCTCGCCGCGCAGCTCGATGGACCCTTTGGTGACCTCACCGCGTTCGCCCTTGAGCAGGTTGGAAATCGCCCGCAATGTGGTGGTTTTGCCCGCACCATTGCCGCCCAGAATCGCTACAATTTTTCCTTCGGGCACCTGCAACGAGACGCCCTTTAGCACCAGAATCACATGGTTGTAAATGACCTCGATGCCGTTGACATTGAGAACGATGGGTGAATCTTGCATGGGCTGAATTCCGATCAAGCAGATAAAAAGGGCTGCTCAGGTGGGGCTGGCATTGACAGACGCCAGCCCCACCGTCACATCACGACTGGCAGTCGGCCGAGGAGCGGCGTGTCATTTTCTTGTCGGCCAGGTACTTGTCTGCGCCCGACTTGACCATGGGCTTGAGGATCTGTTCATCCGCTTGGATGAAGTCAGAGCTGAAGGCCCATTTTTTCCCGTCCCAGGTTTGGACCCTTGCCCAGCTCGAACCCATGTGGTCAGCGCACGAGGTTGAGAGGGGTCGCATGATGCCCGCAAAGCCCAGTGCGTCGAGCCGCTTTTGGTCCAGCGCCAAGTTTTCCAGGCCCCAGCGCACTTGCTCGCCGGTCATGACCTTGCCTTTGCCGAAGCGTTCTTGTGCGCGGCGCACGGCCTCGATGCTGAGCATCTGGATGATCACGCCACGGGTATAAAGAACCTGACCGACTTCATCTTTCGGGCCGGTGCCTTGGCCTTTGTCGTGAACATATTTCATGATGTCCTGAATCACTTTCGGTTCTTTGCCGGAGGTGTTCAACGCCAGCGCGTTGTAGCCCTTGGCACCTTCGCCGACGTCCTTGACATCGGGCTCAGCACCGGCCCACCAGACGCCGTACATTTTTTCGCGCGGATAGCCGGTGGCCTGAGCCTCTTTCAGGGCGGTTGAATTCATCACACCCCAACCCCACAGCAGGACAAAGTCGGGACGACTCTGGCGCACTTGCAGCCACGCTGATTTTTGATCGACGCCGGGTGCTGTGACGGGAATCATCTGCAGCTCAAAGCCGTGCATTTTGGCGCGCTCTTGCAGCAGCGGAATCGGCTCTTTGCCAAACGGTGAGTCGTGATAGACCAACGTGATTTTCTTGCCTTTGAGTTTGTCCAGGCCACCTTCTTTGTTGCCGATGTGCTGGATCAGAATGTCGGCGCCTGTCCAGTAGCTGCCCATGAGTGGAAAGTTCCACTTGAAGGCTTGCCCGTCTTGCGATACCGACAGGCCATAGCCCAGCGTGATGAGGGGGATTTTGTCAGTCGGTACTTTTTCAGTCAGTGCAAATGTGATGCCGGTGGCTTGTGGATCAAACAAGGCCACGCCAGGCTTGCTTTTGAGGCGCTCGTAGCATTCCACGCCACGGTCGGTGGCGTAGCCTGTTTCGCACTCTTCATAGGTCATCTTGACACCGTTGACGCCGCCGTCGCGGGCGTTGATCAGCTTGAGATAGTCCTGTTTGCCGTTGGCCCAAGGCACGCCATTCGGTGCGTAAGGTCCGGTTCTGTAAGACAACAGCGGAAAGAACTGCTCTTTGGTTTGCGCGACGGCGCTTGTGACGACGGAGGCGCTCATGGCGAGGGTCGCAAGCGCCAACATTAATTTGCCAGATCTCATCTTTTTCTCCTTAAAAAATTACTTGAAAAACACACCGTGAACACTCGTGAAAGTCAATGTGGGAAAGGCCACAGACGCAATTTTTGTTTGCCCATCGACCACAGTTTGGCCAGCCCGTGTGGTTCCACAATCAAAAACCAAACGATCAAGCCACCATAAATCATCAACTCGGCATGGGATATGCCGGCGGTCGAAATCTCGATGCCAAACAAGCCGGCAAAAAATGGCAAAAACTGATTCAATGCAATCGGCAACACGACGATAAAAGCCGCGCCAAAAAAGCTGCCCATGATGGAGCCGAGGCCGCCGATGATCACCATGAACAGCAGCCGAAAGGACAGCTCGGATGAGAAGGCTGCGGGTTCCCACGCGCCTAGGTAGATGAAGGCCCACAACCCACCCGCGATGCCGATGATGAAGGAACTGACCGCAAAGGCGCTGAGCTTTGCGTACATCGGGCGAATGCCGATGACGGCGGCGGCCACGTCCATGTCGCGGATCGCCATCCATTCACGACCGATTGCGCCGCGGACTAAGTTTTTGGCCATCACGCCGATGACCAGCAGCAGCGTCAGGCACAGCAGATAGCGGCTGACAGCGCTTTCAATCGGCAGGTCAAATATCTGTAGTTTTGACACCGAGACAGAGCCGGATGGCGCGTCCAACGTGAACCACTTGATGCGCAGAAACATCCAGTCGCTGAAGAACTGAGCGGCGAGTGTAGCTACCGCTAAATACAAGCCCTTGACGCGCAAACTGGGCAAGCCAAACAGGATGCCGAAAGCGGTGGCGCATAAGCCACCCAGGATCAGCGCTGGTATCAGCGGAATACCCGGAATGCGTTCGAAGATGTTGTAGGCGCTATAGGCGCCGACAGCCATGAACGCCGCAGAGCCGAGTGAAATTTGGCCGCAGTAGCCGACCAAAATATTCACTCCCAGCGCGGCCAAGGACATGATCACAAAAGGAATCAAAATGGCACGGATCAGATAGTCACTGGCCAGCACCGGTACGGCTACAAACGCAACGGCCAGCAGCAAGCCAATGGCGATGCGATCCTGCAAGATCGGGAAGATCTGCTGGTCATCCCGGTAGCTGGTTTTGAACTGACCGTTTTCTCTGTAGAACATAAAGTTAAGCCGCGGTTAGGTCGAAATGAAAATTTTATTGCCGAAGAGTTGTCTCCCACCCAGCAGGGGCCGCGGAACCGGCTTCGCCGGGCCGCAGGCGCAGCGACCCCCTCGGGGGGCAGCGCAGTACACGAAATGACAAGCGTGGGGTCTCATACCCTGTCGATAATTTTTTCGCCGAACAGGCCTTGCGGACGGAACAGCAAAAAGCCCAGCGCTAGCACATAGGCGAACCAAATTTCAATGCCGCCGCCGACGTAGGGGCCGAGAAAAACTTCAGAGAGTTTCTCGCCAACGCCGATGATCAGGCCGCCAATGATGGCGCCAGGCACCGAGGTCAAACCACCCAAAATGACGACCGGCAATGCGCGCAATGCGACTGTCGCGAGTGAAAACTGCACGCCGAGCTTGCTGCCCCAGATCATTCCGGCGACCAGCGCCACCACACCGGCCACGCACCAGACGATGACCCAGATTCGATTCAATGGAATGCCAATCGACTGCGCCGCTTGGTGGTCGTCAGCCACCGCTCGCAAAGCCCTTCCGGTTGCGGTCTTCTGAAAAAACAAGCTGAGTGTGCCCACCAGAAGAGCGGCAATCAGCGCGGCATACAGGTCTTCTTTGTTGATGAGAATACCTTGCGGGAAAATAGATTCAAGCAGGTAGACAGGGTCTTTCGGCATGCCAATATCGATTTTGTAAACGCTCCCGCCGAAAAGAGTTTGCCCAAGGCCTTCCAAAAAGTAGGCTATGCCCAGCGTGGCCATCAAGAGCGTTGCCGCTTCTTGATTGACGAGATGTCGCAACACGAGTCGTTCGATCAGCCAAGCCACTGCAAACATGATGACTGCGGCCATCAAAAAAGCCAGTACATTGGCTAATAGAAGACTTTCGAAGCCAAGCCACTGTGGCAGCCACACAGAAAATCGAGCCATCGCCAGCGCAGCAAATAGCACCATCGCGCCTTGTGCAAAGTTAAACACGCCGGACGCTTTGTAGATCAATACAAATCCCAGCGCCACCAGCGAATAAAGCATGCCGGCCATCAGGCCGCCGAGCAATGTCTCAAGGAAGTTTGCCATGCTATTGACCTCGGTGAAGGTTTAAATGTGAGCGTGTCATGGCGAGCGTAGCGCGGCCATCCATCGTCGAGGTGCGCGTTGATGGACTGCCGCGCTGCGCTCGCAGAGACGAAATTTCTAGCATTTCATTGGCTCTTCGTCCAAGGTCTGTGCGCGGCATCTGAACTGATTTAGATGATCCGCTATGCCGGGAATTGATGCGTACGCAATGATGTGTGCCGATGGGCGATTGCTTGAGTGTCATGTCAGTCATGGCTGGTGCCGAGGTAGGCGCTGATCACGTCTGGGTTGTTGCGCACTTCATCTGGTGTGCCGTCACCGATTTTTTTGCCGTAGTCCAGCACCACGACCCGGTCGGAGATGTCCATCACCACGCCCATGTCGTGCTCGATGAGCACGACGGTGGTACCGAACTCGTCGTTGACGTCGAGTATGAAGCGGCACATGTCTTGTTTTTCTTCGACGTTCATGCCGGCCATGGGTTCATCGAGTAGCAGCACTTGAGGTTCCATGGCCAGCGCGCGACCAAGGTCGACGCGTTTTTGCAAGCCGTAAGGCAGTTGCCCGACGGGCGTTTTTCGGTAGGCCTGAATTTCAAGGAAGTCGATGATCTTCTCGACGGCTTCTCGGTGCCGGAATTCTTCTTTTTCAGCCGGCCCAATACGCAGCGCCTGCATGAAGAGATTGCTTTTGATCTTCAGGTTGCGGCCTGACATGATGTTGTCGAGCACGCTCATGCCTTTGAACAGCGCCAAGTTCTGGAAGGTGCGCGCCACGCCCATCACTGCCACTTGGTGACTGTTCATGTGCTTGAACGTTTCTCCGCGAAATGTGATGGAGCCTTGCTGCGGCGCGTAGACGCCGTTGATGCAATTGAGCATCGAGCTTTTGCCCGCGCCGTTGGGTCCGATGATGGCGCGGATCTCGTGCTCTTTGACATTGAACGAGATGTCGGAGAGCGCCTTGACGCCACCGAAGCTCAGGGAAATATTGTTGATGTCAAGGATGACGTCGCCTATCTTTTTACTCATGCTGCGACCTTCACAGAGGCAAAGGTTTTGGCGTCGCTGAGCTTGAGCGTGGCGCTGACGCTGCCGCTGCGACCGTCTTCAAATTTCACGACGGTTTCAATGAACTGCTCGGTCTTGCCGCTGTACAGCGCATCGACCAGCGGTTGGTATTTTTCAGCGATGAAGCCGCGCCTGACTTTGTTGGTCCGCGTTAGCTCGCCGTCATCGGCATCAAGCTCTTTGTGCAGCACCAAAAATCGGCTCACCTGCGAGCCCGCCAGCAACGCGTCAACGCTCAGGTCGACATTGACTTTTTCAACGCATTCTTTGATCAGTTGGTAGACCTCAGGTTTTTGCGCCAAGTCGGTGTAGCCGGCATATGGCAGGTTGCGGCGCTCTGCCCAATTGCCGGCGGCATCGAAGTCGATGTTCAGCATGACGCAGACTTTTTCGCGGCCGTCACCGTAGGCCACAGCTTCTTTGATGAAGGGGAAAAACTTCAGCTTGTTTTCAACATATTTGGGCGCGAACATGGCACCGTCGTTGGCTCCGCCCTGAATGCGGCCGACGTCTTTGACGCGGTCGATGATCTTCAGGTGTCCGCTGGCGTCGATGAAGCCGGCGTCACTCGTGTGGTACCAGCCGTCGGCGCTCAGCACCTCAGCCGTGGCTGTTGGATTTTTGTAGTATTCCTTCAGCAGACCGGCTGACTTGACCAAAATCTCGCCGTTGTCGGCGACCTTGATTTGCACGCCACGAATCGGCACGCCCACGGTGTCGGCACGCGCTTGGTCATCGGGTTGCAGGCAGACGAACACGGCGGTTTCGGTCGATCCGTACAACTGCTTCAGGTTGATGCCGATGGAGCGGTAAAAGGTGAACAGGTCAGGGCCTATGGCCTCGCCGGCGGTGTAGGCCACGCGCACCCGCGAGAAGCCGAGGTTGTTGCGCAGCGGGCCGTACACCATGAAGTTTCCGAGCGCATACAAAAGTCGCTGCGCAAAACCTATCGATTTGCCATTCATCAGGTCTGGGCCGACGCGCTTGGCCACATCCATGAAGTAATGAAACATATGTCGCTTGAGGCTGCCCGCGTCTTCCATGCGGATCATCACGCTGGTGAGCAGGCCTTCAAAAACGCGCGGTGGTGCGAAGTAATAAGTCGGCCCGACTTCCTTCAAATCAATGGTGACGGTGCTGGCGTTTTCTGGGCAGTTCACCACGTAGCCGCAGCACAGCCACTGCGCGTAGCTGAAGATGTTCTGGCCGATCCAAGCGGGTGGCAAATACGCCAGCACTTCTTCAGCGGAGCTGAGCTTGTCGAACTCGGCGCCGGCTTGTGCCCGGTCGATTAAGTTGTTGTGCGTGTGCACCACGCCCTTGGGGTTACCCGTGGTGCCGGAGGTGAAAAACATGGCCGCCACATCGTCGCTTTGGCTTTTGTCTATTTCGCCTGTCAAAAACTGAGGATGGGTTGTCGCAAACACGCGGCCTGCATCAATCAGTGCGTCGAGTGAACTCAGTCCGGCCTCTGCGTAATTGCGCAGACCACGTGGGTCGTCGTAAATGAGCGTGGCCAGTTCCGGGCAGCGATCACGGATCTCTAGCAACTTGTCGACTTGCTCCTGATCTTCAACCATTGCCAAGCGCACATCGGCGTTGGTGATGGGAAACACGCATTCGGCACCCACGGCATCTTGGTACAGCGGGATCGGAATCGCACCCAGTGATTGCGCGGCCAGCATGGTGGCGTAGAGCCGTGGTCGATTCGCGCCGATCACGACCATGTGTTCGCCGCGTTTCAGTCCGGCCAGGTGCAAACCGCAGGCGATATGTTCGACCAGCGTGGCCATGTTGGCCCAGCTGTGCGCTTGCCAGATGCCGTATTCCTTTTCACGCATGGCGGGCGCGCCCGGGCGCTCGGCGGCGTGTTTCATGAGCAGTCTTGGGAACGTGGTCTGCATCGGCGGTATCTCTCTTGCTGCTGTCCGGTTGGACTGTCGTTAGCACAGGTATGAGGCGGATACTACGACTCGATTTGACGTCAGCTTGTCACTCGGGCGACAATCCAAGGGTCATTCCTCTCAGGACTTTCCCGTAGTCATGGTTTCTCAAGTCACCCCACGCCAAGATCCGAGCTTGCATCAGCGGCGCCGGCAACCGTCGTTCGTGGAACTGCAAAGCATTCCATGGCTAGCATTGCTGTCGCCGGATGAGCGAACGCGCGCCGAAGCCGAGCTGGTGGTGGCTGACGCCAAGTCGGGTGACTTCATCTGCCGTTTTGGCAAACCGGTCACTTACTGGTTTGGTGTGGTTGAGGGCTTGCTCAAAATGAGCGCCGACAACGCGCAGGGCATGACCATGACCTTCACCGGCGTGCCGCCGGGCGGCTGGTTTGGCGAAGGCACGGCGCTCAAGCGCGAGCCTTATCGCTACAACATACAAGCGCTGCGCAATAGCGTTGTGGCGGGGCTGCCTTTAGAAACTTTTCACTGGCTTTTAGACCATTCAATTGGCTTCAACCGCTTCGTGATGAACCAGCTCAATGAGCGTCTGGGGCAGTTCATTGCCGCGCGTGAAATTGACCGCATGAACAACCCTGACCTGCGCGTTGCGCGCAGTTTGGCCGCACTGTTCAACCCGGTGTTGTATCCAGGTGTCGGCGACATCCTGCGCATCACGCAGCAGGAACTGGCGTATCTGGTTGGGTTGTCAAGGCAGCGTGTCAATGAAGCTTTGAGCGCGCTGCAGGTAGAGGGCATGATTCGCATTGAATACGGTGGCCTGCGTGTGTTGGATTTGGCAGCTCTGCGTAGCAGCATTCAGTGATCAGGCGGTCAGACGCAACCGGGTTGGCCGTTGCGAATGCACCAAAATAGTGACGTAATCTGTTTGGGTGCACTGGTTTGAGGCCGTCAGGGCTTGCTGATCGATTCTGGCTTTGCGGCGTCGAGACCAAAAATTGCGCGCAAATTTGTTTTTTTGCTGATGCTTCTGTCTAAATCTAAGCTTTCCTCGAGGTCATCAAGGTGCCGGCGCATTAGGTCTACTGCGCGCTTGGTCTGGTGTGCTCGCAGATGATCGATCAGCTTGTGATGGTCATCGTGCCAGCAGACCATTTCACTCGCGTTGTCATACAGGCTGGTGACCAGTGACGTGCGTGCCACGAGCTGCCTGACTTGGTCTGCCAGTATGGTGTTGTCCGCGATGCTGGACAGCAGCAGATGAAACTGGCCTGAGAGCTTGATGGCCTCACGCATGCGGCCCGCGCGGCGGTGCGCATCTTCCTCTGCCATATTTTTTGAAAGTGCTTTGAAGTCGGCACCCGAAGCGCGCGCAGCGGCCAGTTCGACAATGCCCGCCTCGATGGTTTTCCGAGCTGCAAATATCTCCCGCGCTTCTCGCGCATCAGGGCTGGCCACAAAGGCGCCGCGGTTGGGCACCAAGCGAACCATTTTTTCAAATGTCAGTCGTGCAAAAACCCGCTCCATCTCGCGCCTGGAAATCTTGAAGGCCTCGCACATCGCCAGCTCGTTCAGCCGCGTGCCAGGCAGCAGGCGTTGGTCCACGATGGCATCCATAACGCTTCGGTAAACATCTTTAACCGATAGGTCACTGGCTGCATATTTTGCGGCTTTTGCTTCAGATGATTTGGTCATACGCTGCTGGGTTCAGTGGGTTCTTAGATTGCGCACAATTTTAAATCTAAATTGTGCGTGATAAATACACTGAATGGCAAACAAGCTGGCATGCGGTTTGCATAGATATCAGTGCAATTTCGCAATTCACGACAAGAGAACCTTATGGCCCAAAAAATCAACTTCGGACTTGAGCGCAGAGCTCTTGTCGTCTGTTCCGTCATCGCGGCATCTTCATTGATAGGGTTGTGCGGGACTGCTGCCGCTCAGTCAGGGCTTACCGAAGTTAAGTTGTCCCTCAACGCGCCTTTTGACGGCAGCAATGCAGCCTTTTTTCTGGCACAGGAAAAAGGCTATTACGCCGCAGAGGGCATCTCCGTCAACATGGACCCCTCTGGCGGTTCGGGCGAGGCTGTAACGCGCATCGGTGGCGGTGCTTATGACTTTGGTTTTGCCGATGTCAACGTACTTTTAGAGTTCAACGCCAAGAATCCCGCTAGCGCCGGCAAGGCGGTGTACATGCTGTATTACCGGTCGCCGCTGTCGATTGCCAGCTTTGCCAAAGCCGGTATTAACAAGCCAGCTGACTTGGTCGGCAAAAAACTAGGGGGTGCGCTGACAGATGGTGCTTACAAGCTTTTCCCCGTTTATGCCAGCTTGACAGGTATCAAGCCTGACTCTGTGAAATGGGAATATGGCGATCTGCGTCTGCGCGAAGCGATGCTGCTTAAGGGCGATGTGGATGCTATTTTGGGTTTTGACTCAACTATGTACTTTGGCTTGACGCGTCAAGGCATCAATCCGGCCAACATCAAGTTTCAGTATTACGCCGACATGGGCATGGATCTTTACGGCAATGGCATCGTTGCCTCGAAAAAAATTCTTGAAACCAAGCCCGCCATCGTCAAGGGTTTTGTATCAGCTTCAGCCAAGGGATGGCGCGATGCGGTGGCCAATCCGGCTGCAGCGATTGCTGCCTTGAAAAAACAGGCGCCGTTGGTCGACGAAAAACTCGAACTTGAAAAACTTCAATGGCTGATCAAAAACCAGATCACCACCGCTGAATCCGTTGCGGACGGTATGGGCGGCGTGCGCGGAGCAAGGCTTGAGAAGTCTGTCGCGGTCTTGTCTAAGGCGTTTGAATTGCCCGGCAAGCCAACCTCGGCTGATGTTTACACCAATGCCTTCTTGCCGCCGGTGGCCAGCCGCAAACTGCCCTGAACCAGCGCCCACTCAAGGCCAAGGTTGACCATGAAAATCAGTACCCATACGCTGGAAAATGCCATGCCTTGGTGTTTTGTGATCGGCTTGCTGGTCATTTGGGAGGGGGCGTGCGTGTTGTTTGAGATCCCTCTCTTTTTGCTGCCAAGCCCGCATTCCATTGCCCAGTCCATGGTCCAGTGGACGGCCCCGATTCTCCAGAACGCCGGCTTCACGCTGCTCTCTACGCTGGCGGGCTTTGCTCTCGCCGTTGTTCTGGGTGTCGCCCTTGGCGTTGGTATCGGCTCGTCGCGCCTGATCTATCGCGGGTTGTATCCTGTGTTGGTGGCCTTCAACAGCATTCCCAAGGTGGCGGTGGTGCCGGTTTTTGTGATTTGGTTCGGCGCCGGGACGATCCCTGCTGTGCTGACGGCATTCATGGTGTCTTTCTTTCCGATTGCGGTGAACATCGCGACTGGTTTGGCCACGGTGGAGCCAGAACTGCTGGATGTCTTGCGGGCGTTGGGCGCCAGCCGGCGCGACATACTGGTGAAGGTTGGCTTTCCGCGCGCCATGCCCTATTTTTTTGCGTCACTCAAGGTGGCCGTGACGCTGGCCTTTGTCGGTGCCATCATTTCAGAAACGGTGGCGTCCAAGCGCGGCATCGGGTATTTGATGATGGCGGCGACCTCTAACTTTGACACGCCACTGGTCTTTGCCGGGTTGATCGTCACGTCCGTCATGGGTGTGGCCATGTACGCGATATTCGCAGTCATCGAAAAACGCACGACCTTCTGGTCGCAGCGCGACGATGGCATGTTGTCTTGATGCTGACTCGATTTCTATGAATGACTTTGACCTGATTATTCGAGGCGGGACGGTCGCCACGGCGTCCGATACTTTTCGCAGTGACGTTGGCATCACCAAAGGCAAGATAGTTGCGCTGGGCACTGCTCTTGGGCGCGCGAAAAAAACCTTAGATGCATTTGGCAAGCTGGTGCTGCCTGGCGGTATCGATGCGCATTGCCATCTAGACCAGCCACGCGCGCAGGGTCTGGCGTCTGGCGGCGCCATCATGGCCGATGGTTTTGAGTCGGGCAGTCTGTCGGCTGTATTCGGCGGGACCACGACCATCATCCCATTTGCTGTGCAGCATCGCGGTCAGTCGGTGCGCGCGGCTGTAGAGGATTACCACCGCCGCGCAGCCGGGAAAGCCTATGTCGATTACGGCTTTCATTTGATCGTTTCGGATCCGACACAACCGGTGCTGAAGGTGGAGCTGCCATCGCTGATTGCCGAGGGCTATGCCTCCGTCAAGGTCTACATGACCTACGAGGCGATGCGCCTGTCGGATCGGCAAATACTCGATGTGCTCGACGTCAACCAGCGCGCGGGAGCACTGACCATGATCCATGCCGAAAACTACGAGTGCATCGCTTGGCTGACAGACCGGCTGGAAGCCGAGGGCAAGACCGAGCCGCGTTACCATGAGGACTCGCGACCCATGGCGGTAGAACGTGAAGCCACACACCGTGCCATCACGTTGTCTGAAGTGGCCGAGGCCAACTTGCTGATCGTGCACGTCTCGGGCCGCGACGCGATGGAGGAAATCCGCCGTGCACGCGCACGTGGCGTGAAGATTTTTGCCGAAACCTGTCCGCAGTATTTGTTTCTGTCAAAAGAAGACCTGGCGCTGCCTGATTTCCTAGGTGCTAAATGCATGTGCAGCCCGCCACCGCGCGATCCGGTGAACCAGGCGCATGTCTGGCAGGGCGTTGAGGACGGGTTGTTTGATATTTTCTCGTCTGACCACGCGCCTTACCGCTTTGACGAAGGCGGCAAGTTGATGTACGGCCCCAAAATTTCCTTCAGCAAGGTGGCCAACGGCATTCCCGGGCTGGAGACGCGTTCTGCGCTGCTGTTCTCTGAAGGCGTGATGACGGGCCGGTTGGACCTCAATCGCTTTGTGGCGCTCAATTCAACCAACGCAGCCAAGCTGTATGGCCTGCATCCGCAAAAGGGCACGATTGCCGTGGGTGCGGATGCTGACATTGCCATATGGGATCCTGAGCGCAAGGTCACCATCACCAACGACATGCTGCACCACAACGTCGACTACACGCCTTATGAAGGTCGCACCCTCACAGGCTGGCCTGTCACCGTGCTGTCGCGGGGGCAGGTGATCTGTCACGAAGGCGAACTGGTGGGTCAGCCCGGCCATGGTCAGTTTCTCAAGCGATTCAGGGCAAAAAAAGGAGACAAGTCATGGACCTAGGCATTGCGGGAAAACGTGCGCTGGTATTGGGTGGCAACCGCGGCATCGGTCAGGGCATTGCCCAGGCGTTGGTGCGTGAAGGCGTGCATGTCGCCATCACGGGGCGCGACGTGGAGCGCATGAACGCAGCCGTGGTCGAGCTCAGAGCCTGCCATGCTGGTGCGCAGGTAGAGGCTTTCGCCGTCGACCTGGCAGACACAGCAAGCCTGGAGTTATTTGCGGCAAAAGTCACCAAGGGTTTTGGCCCCATCGATATTCTTGTGAACAACACGGGCGGGCCCGGCTACGGCGGCGCCAGCGGGCGCGGCATCACCGAGTGGACGTCGAGCTTCAATGACATGGTGTTGTCGGTCATCACGCTGACCGATGCTTTGCTGCCCGGCATGCGTCAACGCCAGTGGGGCCGCGTCATGACCGTGGTGTCGTCCGGCGTGGTGCAGCCGATTCCCATCCTCGGTGTATCCAACACCCTGCGCAATGCCTTGGTGGCTTGGTCCAAGACGTTGTCTATGGAAGTTGCGAAAGAAGGCGTCACTGTCAATGTGCTGGTGCCCGGGCGCATCGATACCGAGCGCGTGCGCTTGACGGATGAGGCCGTGGCCCAGAAAGATGGCATCACCGCTGAAGAAGCCAAGCGACGCTCGACCTCGACTATTCCTATGGGGCGCTACGGCGCGCCGGCAGAGTTTGGCGCACTGGCGGCTTTTGTGGCCGGTATGCCTGCGAGTTACATCACCGGCAGCATGCTGCGCTGCGATGGCGGAAATATCCGGTCAGTCTGATGAGCGTTGCGCTTGACTTGCGGATGGCCATACGGCGCGGTGACTACGCCGGGCTGACAACGGGCCACGCTGCAGGCTATGTTCAGGCCAATTTGTTGGTACTGCCTGAAATTCATGCACATGACTTCCTGAGTTTTTGCAATGCGAACGCAACGGCCTGTCCGGTGCTGGGGGTCAGCCAGCCGGGGAGTCCCTACATCCCCGCTCTGGCCGAAGACATGGATCTGCGTTGTGACCTGTCGGGCTACCTCGTCCATCGCCTCGGCGAGGACATTCAGGAAGTGAGCGACATCACCGGTCTGTGGCGGGATGACTTGGTGGCCGTCGCCATTGGCTGTTGGTTTTCCATGGAAGATGCGCTGGCCAGCGCGGGTGTGCGTTTGCGGCACACCGAGCTGGGTATTCAGGGCCCGCTTTTCAAAACCAGTCGGCTGGCCAAAAGTGCTGGTATTTTTGGTGGACCGCTGGTTGTTTCCATGCGTCCGTTTTCGTCCGAGGCAGTTGACGCCGTGCGCAGAATTACCAGCCGGTTCGCCTGCGTGCATGGTGGCCCGATTCACGAAGGTGATCCCGCGCCATTGGGCATCGCCGACCTTGGCGCACCTGATTTTGGTGAAGTGCTGCTGCCGTTGGCAGGCGAAGTACCACTCTACTGGGCCTGTGGCCTGACGGCCATGGTCGCCCTGCAGAACGCCGGGTTGGATTTTTTCATCACCCACGCGCCCGGAAAAATGTTAGTGACCGATTGCCTCAACTCAACCCTTGAAGACCATGAAAGTGCCTTGCCATGATTGCTACCCTTGCCCACCTCAAACTCACGCACGCAGGCGCTTTGCAGTTGCTGAGCGCAGCCGTTGACAAAGCGACGGCGATGAATCAGCCCCAGTGCATCGCCATTGTTGACGATGGATGCAATCTCCTGGCGTTTATCCGTATGGATGGTGCCAAAGTGCTGTCCGAGAAATCCTCACTCCACAAAGCGATGACGGCGGCATCGAGCCGCGTGCCCACCGGCCATACGCCGGCCGATGTGGAGACAAAACTGGCGCTCGCGACAGGCGGCTTGGTGACCAACCTGAAGGGTGGCTTGCCCATCATCGTTGCCGGTCACGTGGTCGGCGGAATTGGCGTGGGCTCAGGCACCGGAGAGCAGGACCGTGAGGTGGCGAATCATGCGCTGGCCGCCTTGCCTGGCGCCCGAACCTTCGATTGACGAGAAGCGAACGAAAGCCATTGATGCAAAACAAAACCCATCCTTTCATTGATTTTCGGGATGTCTGGCTGGCCTACAACGACGCGCTTCTGGCACAAGGAAAATTTGCCGTCGAGGCCATCGACCTGAGCGCGCAGCTGGGCGAATTCATCGCCATTGTGGGTCCTTCAGGCTGTGGAAAATCCACCTTCATGAAGCTCGCGACCGGGTTGCGCATGCCTTCCCAAGGTGAAATTTTGATAGACCAGCAGCCCGTCACGGGGCCTCTGAAGATTTCTGGCATGGCCTTTCAGGCACCCTCACTGTTGCCTTGGCGAACCACGGTAGATAACGTCTTGCTGCCACTTGAAATCGTTGAACCTTATCGCAGCCTTTTTCGTGAAAATCGACAGGCTTATGAAGTTCGTGCGCGCAGGTTGCTGCAAAAGGTGGGCTTGAGTGGTTATGAAGACAAGTTTCCTTGGCAGTTGTCGGGCGGCATGCAGCAGCGGGTCAGTATTTGCCGTGCATTGATCCACGAGCCCAAACTGCTGTTGCTTGACGAGCCCTTTGGTGCGCTGGACGCCTTCACGCGCGAGGAGCTCTGGTGCATCCTGCGCGATTTGTGGACAGAGCAGCGTTTTAACGTGATTCTTGTCACGCATGACTTGCGTGAATCAGTCTTTTTGGCTGACACGGTTTACGTGATGAGCAAGAGCCCGGGGCGCTTTGTTGCCAAGCGGCACATCGATTTGCCAAGACCGCGCGATCTTGAAGTGACTTACACCAAAGCGTTTTCAGAGATCGTCCACGATCTGCGCGGGCACATAGGCGCTAGCCGGCAAACCTTGGCTGTTGCTGCCTGATTTAACGCAATGATTTTGTGGTGGGCCTTGCGGTTTATTCAACCTTGCTCCGCAGCGCCTACTGCAACTGACCAAGCCTCATGCCGGTCTGTCGGTTACCTACATGGGCATGGAAAAACGCAAGCCCAGTGTCCAGTTCCGGCCTGGGGCTGGCTCATAGAACTGTCCTGATGACTGGTTCACGATGACCGAGCCCACGTAGCGTTTGTCGGCCAGGTTGTCGACGCGCGCGTAGGCCGTCAGCAGATTATTTCCCAGCGCCCAGCCTTGGCTGACTTTGGCGTTGAAGGCGTTGTAGCCGGGGGCAGAGTCTGCGTTGGTGTCATTGGCGTACAAACGGCCTGCGCTGACCAATTCAAAGCCGGCGCGTGTGCCGAGCATGGCGGCGCGTCTGCCACCGCCCATGGCTTGGCTGGACCACAGCAGCTCTGAAAACACAAAGTGCTGCGGTATGCCGGGCATTTTGTTGCCGGCCGCTACATTGCCTGTGCTGCTGGTGTAGGCCTGCGTGAAGCTGGCATCAATCCATGACGATGACAACAGGGCGCTGACATGCGGTGTCAGCCAGTTGGTGGCTGAGAGTTCCAAGCCCCGGCGTTGGGTGCCTGGCGCGTTTTTGTAGGCGGTACTGCCGAGATTGCTGGTCGAGACCACGATCTCGTCGCTGGAGTCGATCTGGTAAGCCGTTAGGTCGACCCGTGACGTGTTGCTGGGCAGCCACTTGGCGCCGATCTCATAGTGCTGGCTGCTGGCGGCGCGCAACAAGGGGTTGAACTTAGGCGTTGGTGTTGACACGCCACTGTCGATGTAAGCGACTTCGGCCAGCGTCGGTGTTTCAAAGCCTTTGCCATAGTTGGCATACAGGTTGAGTCGGTCTGTCGCGTGATAAGTCAGACCCAACACGGGGCTTGTGGCCCGGTAGGTGACGGCGCCAGAGCCATCCGGATCCGGCGTGGTTGAAGGCATATAGTCTTTGCTGGTGAAGCTCACGGTGCTTGAGCGCACACCTGTGACGACCGATATGTTGTCGGTTACCAGCGTTGTCGCCTGTGCAAAAAAATCACTGTTCTGTGATCGGTTGTCTTCGTTGCGGGTTAGCGAACCTGGTGTTTGTTGACCATTTGTGGCTTCCCCGCCTTGGCGTCGCTCGGTCGAATAATCGAACTCATAGCCTACGGCCAAGCGCACAGGTCTTTCGGCTAGCGAGGTTTTTTCGTTGTACTGTAGACCCGCGCCATAGTAGTCTCGGTTCAGACCAACCCATTTTCTCGTGGCCACGCTCGTGGCCGGAGCCAGATACTGCAGATTCTCACGCACGCCGTAGTAAGCGCGTGCAGTCACTGTGCGGTCTGCATCCAGCGTGTACGTCATCGCGCTGCCGATTTGGTTCTGGCTGGTGATTTTTCTGACACTGGCGGTGGCTGCATAGTTGCCCGCCATCTGTGGGTTGCTCGCCAACTGCGCAGCTGTCAACCCCAGCGGATCTTGCGCCAGCGGCATGTCGAACTGGTTGAAAACCACGTTCACCTGGGTCTGGTCGTTCGGGTTGAAGCTGAGCTTACCGTTGAACTGCGTGCGTTGTGTCTTGCTGTTGTCCCGGTAGCCGTTGGTGTCAAAGGTGCTGTAGTCAGCGACCAAGCCGTAGTCACCGATGCGGCCGGCATATTGCCAAGCCGTGCGGCGCATGTCAAACGAGCCGGTGTAGGCCTGGGCGGTGAACTCGGGTACTTCGGGGGCGTCGCGGGTGAAGGCCTGAATCACGCCGCCGGCGGAGTTGCCGTACATCAGGGCGAGTGGTCCGCGCAGCACCTCGATCCGCTCAGTGGAAGGCAGACTGATGGAGGAGCCTTGACCCTGACCATCGGGTGTGGTGGCGGGAATACCGTCGATCAGCAGCCGAATGCCGCGGATCCCAAAGGGCGTGCGTGCGCCAAAGCCGCGTATCGACAACTGCAAGTCTTGCGCGTAGTTTTGCCGGTTCAAAATGGTCAGACCCGGCACGCGGTTCAGTGATTCCGACAGGTTGATCTGCGGTCCACCGTTCTGGATGGTGTCGCGGTCGACCACGCTGATCGAGGCCGGCGCATCAAAGCTGCGCTGCTCAGAGCGCGTGGCTGAAATCACCACCTCATCGAGGGTTTGGGCTGCGAGCTGAAGGGGTGCGATGCCCGCTACCACCAAAGCCCATGATGTTTTCCCCATGGCACGTCCGAACTGTGGGACGCTGTCTCTTCGGATTGTTTTTTTCGATTGCATGTCTATTCCGGACTCGTTTAAAACACTCATCACCGACTAGCATTAAGCCGCTTTACGGTACTTTCAAAGTCGACAGGTATTCTGCCAGCATGTCGAGTTCTTCGACAACCAACCCTTGTGCGGCGGAGGTCATGGTGCCGTCTAAATCGCCACGCGTTCCAGCCTTGAAGGCCTTCAGCTGGTCCAGCAAATAAGGCTTGTGCTGGCCCGCCAGTCTGGGAATTTGCTGCTGGCCGACCAGCGTTGCGGTGTGACACGCCACGCAGTTGTTGGCGGCGGTTATGGCGCGGCCTTTGGCGATCGTTTCTTCGCTGGCTTGGCCGGTCGGCGGGGTCATTGTTTGGGCATTGAAGTAGGCGGCCAGATCGTTCAGATCCGCATTGCTCAGCTTCGCTGCGAATGGCGCCATGACCTCGTTTTTGCGCCGACCTTCGCGAAACATGTACAGAGCCGTGACGATGAATTGACGCGGCTGACCTGCGATGGACGGGATGGTAGGGATGACTGAATTGCCGTCGGCACCGTGGCAGGCAATGCAGGCTTGCGCCTTGACGCGGCCTTCTTCCAGGCCGGCTTGTGCATGAGAGGTGAGTGCGGCGAGAACAAAAACGGCAGCCATTTTCAGGGCCGCCGTGGTGTTCCAGCGCCGCGCGTTGCTTGAACGCGTGGGTTGGATCAATGTCATGTGCTTACTTGGCGTAGGTCACGCGGTAAATGACGCCGTTGAAGTCGTCAGAAAACAGGATCGAGCCATCCTTCATCTGCAGCACGTCAACGGGGCGACCCCACATCGGTGGGTCACCCTGTTCGTTTTCCAGGAAGCCGTCGATGAAGGCGTGCTTGGTGGCTTTGCCATTGGCATCGACACTCACGCGGATCAGGTTGTAGCCCTGCTTTGGATTGCGGTTCCATGAGCCGTGCTGCGCAATCAACATGCTGTTTTTGTAGTCAGCCGGGAACATGTTGCCGGTGTAGAACTTCAAGCCCAGCGGCGCAATGTGTGCGCCCAGTTTCAAGACTGGTTTTTTGAATTCGTCACAGCTGCGGTTGGCGCCATAAATCGGATCCAGCGTGTCGCCCTGATGGCAGAACGGGAAGCCAAAGTGCTCTCCTTTTTTTGTTGCCACGTTGAGCTCGTCATTCGGCAAGTCGGTACCCATCCAGTCACGGCCATGTTCGGTGAACCAGAGTTGTTTGGTGACCGGGTGAAATGCCATACCGACGCTGTTACGCACGCCCTGAGAATAGTTTTCCATGATGCCGGTCTTGGGGTCAACGCGCAGAATGGATGCCTCGTTGTAGGTCGGCATGGTGATGTTTTGTGGCGAGCCGATGTTGAAATACAGCTTGCCGTCCGGACCCATGACCAAATACTTCCAGAAGTGGCCTGCTGCATTGTTTGGATCGAGGTTGTCAATCACCACTTTGCCTTCGCCTGGATTGTCCAGATTGGCTTCAATGTTGTCATAGCGTGTGATGCGGTTGCGCTCTGCAACGTACAGCGTGCCTTTGTCAAACACCAAACCGTTCGGGGCGATCTTTCCCTTCAAAAGGGTTTTCACTTCGCGCTTGCCGTCTTTGTCGACGATGGCGTAAACGTTCGACAAGTTACGGTTGGACGCGAACACGGTGCCCTTGTCGCCCAAAGCCAATGAACGGGCTTCTGGTGCGCCTTCAGCCCAGACTTCGACTTTGAAGCCTTTTGGGAGCTTGAGTTTGTCCAGTTTCAGTTCGCTGGTGGGGCGGCCTGTCAGGTGTGGGGCAAATGGGTGCAGTGTGGAAGACGCTTGATCTGGCGCGATGCCCTGTTTCCAAGACGGTGGTGCAGCGGGTGCGGCAGCTTGTTGGGCGAAAGCGGCGCCGGCCAGCGTTGCAATTACTGCAGCGCCCAGAATTTTCTGAATACGCATGATGAAGGGGTCTCCTGTTTTGTTAGTTTTACTCGTCGCACATCCGACCATGCGTCGCAGCGAATTCATTCTATATTGTGTAAATGGACTATTGGTGGTGATCTGTGGTGATGTAGCAAAATAGACGGCTCATGACTGAACAACTCCCTCCCTCCGGCGCACGCCGAATTCCTAAGCCTGTGACGTCTGGTACCTTATCCGACAGCGGCGGCCCTGTCACCATCCGACTGAATAAACGCATGGCCGAACTCGGCATGTGTTCGCGCCGAGAAGCCGATGACTGGATCGAAAGGGGTTGGGTTCGTGTCAACGGCAAGCCGGCCTTGATGGGGCAACCCGTTTCGCCTAGCGACCGCATCGAAGTGGCGCAGCAGGCTGAGCATCAGCAGCGTCAGCAGGTCACGATTCTGATCAACAAACCTGTTGGCTACGTCAGTGGTCAAGCCGAAGACGGGCATGAGCCGGCCGTGGTGCTGGTGCAGCCGCAAAATCGCTGGACTGAATGCAACAGCCGCATGCGCTGGGGCCATGAGCAGTTGCGCGGTTTGGCGCCAGCGGGTCGTCTCGACATTGATTCCATCGGCCTCTTAGTGCTGACGCAAGACGGGCGTGTGGCGCGCCAGCTGATTGGCGAAGACTCTGAGATGGAGAAAGAATACTTGGTGCGCGTGAGCTACGGTGCTGAGACCGTGAACGTGCAGGGTGTTTTCCCGGCCGAGCAGTTAAAGCGCTTGTGCCTCGGCTTAAGCTTGGACGGCGTGGCGTTGAAGCCCGCCCAAGTGTCTTGGCAAAACCCTGAGCAACTGCGATTTGTGCTGAAAGAAGGCAAGAAGCGGCAGATTCGCCGCATGTGCGAGCAGGTGGGTCTGTTTGTCACGGGCCTTAAACGCGTTCGCATTGGCCGCGTTAATCTGGGCCATCTGCCGGTCGGTCAATGGCGCTACTTGGCCTCTCACGAGCGTTTTTAGGGTCTGACGTCACCAGAGGATCGGTGACGTTCTGAGTCTTCGATCGCATAACGCGTGACAACCGGAGGTTCTGGCGCCACATGAAAAGCCAGTTTACGGTCGCGCAACGCGACATCTGCCGCTGTGACGCGGTCAAAGCGGCGCAAGTGCTCGGTCCATGACTCATCGACAACCTGTTCGAGGTATCGTCCAGGTTCACCCAAGTCATGGAGCAACTCCCAACTGAGGGCTCCTTGTCGCAGCCGACTGCTGCGACTTTGTTGCATGAGGGTGACAAATGCAATGGCGCGGGTTGGGTCAATTCGGTATTCGAAGGTCACCACAACGTGGCCGGTTTGGGGTGCTGTTTGCCCCACCGGGACTTTGAATTCGCGCGATGGCGTCAGGTCTTCTTGCTGTCCAGGGTCCTTCATGAAGCGGATCGCTAGGTACATTGCAATACTGCCGGTCACGGCGGCAATAGTCAGGCTGATCGTTAACGAACTCACGGTGGCAACCTGTCCCCACAGAGCTGCGCCAAGTGCGCTGCCACCCATGATGGCCATTTGATACATCGACATGCCGCGCGCACGGACCCAGTCGGGCAGCGCCATCTGCGCCGTCACGCTCAAGCTATTGGCGGTGCAGAGCCAAGCCATGCCGCCCAGAAAGATGGCCGGAACTGCGACATAAACGTTGGGTGCAAAGGCCATGATCAAGGTGGCTAACGACTGCAGTAAGGCACCCGTCATCACCAACCGGTTGCCATTCAAAAACTGACGAATACGTGGCAACAGCATCACCACCGTGATGGCACCGGCACCCATGGAGGCCAGCAGCAAGGTGAAGGTGCCAGCGTCACCGCCTTTCAATCGTCTGGCGAGCAGGGGCAGAAGCGCAAGCAGCGCGGTTGAGTGTAAAAAGAACAGTGATACACGAATGAAGACGGACCGAAGGCGCGCCGACTGGCTGACGAATTGCATGCCCACGCGCATTGCGCTGAGCAAACGCTCGCGACCCAGTGGACTGGGCGAATGTTCACGGCGCCATCGCATGATGACAAATCCGGAGATCACTGACAGTATGGCGTTCAGCACAAACACATAGGCGGTGCCGGCACTGGCGATCAAGGCGCCAGCGACCAGTGGACCAATGATGCGCGATGCATTCATAGCCACGCCGTTGAGGGCGAGGGCGCTGGGCAGCTGTGGTCGTGGCACGACTTCCGGGATCAGCGCCGAAAAAACCGGCCAGCGCATCGCTAAACCAATGCCGTTGGCAAAGGTCAGCGCCAACAACAACGGTGGCGTGATGACGTCGAGCAACACGGCTATGCACAAGACCACGGCGGTGCCGGCCAGCCAGAACTGCGTGATGATGAAGTAACGCCGCCGGTCAAGAATGTCAGCCAGCGCCCCGCTCGGCAAGCCCAGCAGGAACACTGGGAGGGTCGAGGCGGTTTGAACCAGCGCGACCCAGATGGGTGCCGTTGTCAAGGACGTCATCATCCAAGCTGCGGCGACGTCATTCATCCACATGGAAATGTTGGCGGCCAGCCAAGTGCACCACAGCATGCGGAACACGGGGATTTTCAGCGGCCCCCAGACGGATTGAATGGCGGCTGGCGCGGCTTCAGGAGAGGGGGGCATGGTGTGCTTGGTATCGTGTTGCGATTCGCTGTGTAACGACTTTCGAGTTTAGATCGACAGCATTTCCCAGCGCTGCAAGGCGGTCATCAAGTCCTCTTCAAGTTTGCTGTTACGCGCATTGAGTTCGGCCGCCCGCTTGGCATCACGGGCGTAGAGCGTACCGTCATAGAGTTCCTGCTCAATCGCCTTTTGTTGCGACTCAAGCTGCTGTATCAGGGCGGGTAAAACTTCTAATTCCCGTTGATCTTTGTAACTGAGTTTTTTCTTGGGGGCATCTACGTCCGATTTTGCAGCAGCCGGTGCAGCTTTGTTAGCGCTGGCGGCTTTGGCCGCTGGTGCTGCTTTGTTGCCACCATTGATTTGGGCCGCGCGCTTGGATTGCGTGATCCAGTCGGTGACACCGCCTTCATATTCGCGCCAGAAGCCGGGGTTCTCCGGTGTGCCTTCGTAGGCGATGGTGCTGGTGACTACGTTGTCCAAAAAGCGCCGGTCATGGCTGACCAAAAACACGGTACCTTCGTAGTTCTGCAGCAAATCTTCCAGAAGTTCGAGGGTGTCGATGTCAAGGTCGTTCGTCGGCTCATCCAACACCAGTACATTGGCTGGCCGGGCGAAAAGACGTGCCAGCAACAAGCGGTTGCGTTCGCCGCCCGAAAGTGTGCGAACGGGCGAGTTGGCGCGCGCTGGTGAAAACAAGAAGTCTGTGAGATAGCTCTTGACGTGCTTTTTCTGACCATTGATCTCGACCCATTCACTGCCAGGGCTGATGAAGTCTTCCAGCGTGGCGTCAAGATCGAGCGCATCGCGCATCTGGTCGAAATAAGCCACCTGTAAATTGGCACCTTGCCGGATCTTGCCGGGCGGGGTCGTCACGTCAGGCTGCAATTCACCGAGGATGAGCTTGAGCAAAGTCGTTTTGCCGGCGCCGTTTGGGCCCAGTAAGCCTATCTTGTCACCCCGCAGCAAGGTGCCGGTGAAATGGCTGACAATGATTTTTTCAGCGCCGGGATGGCCGAAGCTCAAAGAAACATCGGTCAACTCGGCCACGATCTTGCCGCTCTTCTCGCCGCTGGACACATCCAGATTGACGCGGCCAACGGCGTCGCGTCGGGCCGAGCGGGTATCGCGCAGCGCTTCAAGCCTGCCAATGCGCGCCACACTGCGAGTGCGACGGGCTTCGACGCCTTTGCGGATCCAGATCTCTTCTTGGGCCAGTAGCTTGTCCGCCTTGGCGTTGATCACCGCCTCTTGCGCCATCTGATCTTCTTTGGTGATCAGGTATTGGGCAAAGTTGCCTGGGTAGCTGCGCAGTTTGCCGCGGTCAAGCTCGACGATGACAGTAGCGACTTGGTCCAGAAAGGCGCGGTCATGGGTGATGGTGATGATGCTGCCGTTGAAATTGACCAGCAGTTCTTCAAGCCAAGCGATGGAGTCAAGGTCCAAATGGTTGGTTGGCTCATCTAGTAGAAGAACATCTGGCTTGGCGACTAAGGCTTGGGCTAGCGCGACGCGCTTTTTTGTGCCGCCTGATAAAGAGCCGACGATGGCATCTTTGTCCAAGTGCAAGCGATGCAAGGTTTCCTCAACCCGTTGCTCCCAGTTCCAGCCATCCAAAGCTTCAATCTCAGACTGCAAGGCGTCAAGGTCTGTGTGTTCGTCCGCAGCGAGGTATTGTTCGACAACATGCCGCGTACGGGCTAGGCCGGCGCTGGCCGCGTTGAAGACAGTGGCATGCGGGTCTAGGCTGGGTTCTTGTGGGACATAGGCAATACGCAGGTTTTGCTGTAGCTGCAGAGTACCGTCATCGGGCTTGTCCAAGCCGGCCAAAATCTTTAGCAATGAAGATTTGCCCGTCCCGTTACGGCCAATCAAGCCAATGCGTTGGTTGTTCTCAAGTGAAAAATCTGCGTGGTCCAGCAGTGCGACGTGCCCAAAAGCGAGTTGAGCGTCTAAAAGAGTAATGAGTGCCATATAAGAAGATCATTATCCCGTCAAGAGCGAATGAGTGCGGGCGCGCTGGGCAAGGATGCGGCAAGCAAGTGGGAAAAGAGTCGCTCGTATGACCTCTGATCAAGGCGGAGTCTTAATCTTGTTAACGTCATAAATAGGGCGTTGCGATGCAATAGATGAATGCAAACTTGACCACCTTGTGTGTAGTGGAGGTCAGAATCGCAAGCACATAAAGACCGCCCATTTGGGCACGTATGGCAATGTCAGAAGTGATGTGGAAGGGGTGTTCTTCAGCCGTATATGATTTATCTTTAAGAAATCTTTGCGCAGCCATAAAAGCAGTGATATGATTGCTGGCTCAGCTTCTGACGGCACTAGCTTAGTGGAAACACCCAGCGCCGACAGCAGCAAGAAAAAAAGTCAAAAATTATTTGACACGGCATAAAAAACCGGTATATAATTTGAGGCTCAGCTGATTACAGCTAGCGACGCAGCAAGGTAGCAAAAGCTACTGAGTCAAGTCAGGATCATTAAAAATTTACAGCCGATAAGTATGGGCGTTTGAAGGCGAT
>CANFJF010000008.1 GCA_947447355.1 Comamonadaceae bacterium | reverse complement strand
TGCGAGCTTAGCGCGGCAGTCCAGGAGCCCGAACTCGAAGTCATGGATGGCCGCACTTCGCTCGCCATGACGGGAGGGGTTTTGTCATGCTCGGCTGGATAAAAATCATATGCTCATAGAAAGCAAGAAACTACGTCGCTGCGAGCGTAGCGCGGCAGTCCAGGAGCCCGAATTCGAAGTCATGGATGGCCGCGCTGCGCTCGCCATGACGGGAGGGGTTTTGTCATGCTCGGCTGGATAAAAATCATATGCTCATGGAAAGCAAGAAACGCCGTCGCTGCGAGCGTAGCGCGGCAGTCCAGGAGCCCGAACTCGAAGTCATGGATGGCCGCGCTTCGCTCGCCATGACGGGACAGTGGACTGTCGCGCTGCGTACGCCATGAAGAAACGCTTGGCTTCAATACGTCCCGATGTAATCCCGCTTACCCACTTCCACACCGTTGTGGCGCAGGATGTCGTACGCCGTGGTGGTGTGAAAGAAGAAATGCGGCAAGCCGTAGTTGACCAAATACGACTGGCCGGTGAAGCGTTTTTCTTTGGGTGTGCCGGCTTGCGTGACGATCTCGCGGGTGGCTGCGCCTTCAAACTGAGACGCGTCCAAGCGGTCCATCAAAGCCAGCACTTTGTCGATGCGCGCTTGCAAGTCAGCAAAGGTTAACTCGCCTTCGTCCATCGATGGCACCTCGACACCGGCCAGCCGATGGGCTACGCCTTTGGCAAAGTCAGTGGCCACCTGCACTTGCTTCAGCAGCGGGAACATATCGGGAAAAAGACGCGCTTGCAGCAAGGCATTCGGGTCGATATTTTTAGCGGTGGCGTGAGCTTCCGCCTTGGCCAACACGCCTTTCAATCCGCCGAGCATTTGTTTGAAGAGGGGGATGGAGCTGGCATAAAGAGTGTTGGTCATGTTTTTCCTGAAATAAAAAGAGCGGGATCGTAGAGAAATTTTGAACCCACTGATTTTGCCTTGCTAAGTCGCAAAACTGTGTTCAACGATGGCCTGCCCTGTCATAATTTATTTGGCCATCCCGCCAGTCAGCCCAGCCTGCTCTATGGGCTACCGCACACCAAGGTCTTTCGCCATGAACGCTCCACTGCCCACCGCTGTCCAGCCACCCGTGCAAGCCGCCGACCTCGCCGCCCTGCCGCTGATTGAAAAATGGATTTCCTTCGCCTCGGTGTCCCGCGACAGCAACCTGCCCATCATTGAGTGGACACAAAACTGGCTTGAAGCGCTCGGCATTGAGTGCACCCGCACCTATGACGACAGCGGCCAAAAAGCCAATCTGTGGGCGACCTTGCCGGCTGAAAACGGCGAAACCAAAATCGGCGGATTGGTCTTGTCCGGCCACACCGACGTGGTGCCGGTTGACGGCCAACCTTGGGTCACCGATCCTTTTGTAGCGCAGATCATTGGCGACCGCCTGTACGGCCGAGGCGTCACCGACATGAAAAGCTACGGCGCCACCGCCTTGATGATGGTGCCCGAACTGCTCAAACGCAAACTCAAACGCCCTGTGCATTTGGCCTTCAGCTACGACGAAGAAGTCGGCTGCATTGGCGTGCGCCGCATGATCGCTGACATGGTCAAGTCCGGCTACCAACCTGCCGGTTGCATCGTGGGCGAGCCCACCGGCATGCAGGTGGTGGTGGCGCACAAAGGCAAGCACGCCTACAAAACGTCCGTGCGCGGTTTTGAGGCGCACTCCTCGCTCACGCCGCAAGGTGTCAACGCGGTGGAGATCGCTTGCGAGTTTGTGGCCAACCTCAAATCGATGCACCGCCAACTCGCCAAAGACGGCCCTTTCGACCCGATCTACGACGTGCCCCACACGACCATCCACACCGGCGTGATTCATGGCGGCACAGCGCTCAACATCATTCCGCGCGACTGCGATGTGACCTGGGAAATTCGCCACCACCACCTGAACTCGCCAGAAGACCTTTTCACGCAAGCCAAGGCGTTTGCCGACAGCCTGCTGCCGGCCATGCGGGTCGTGGCGGCAGACACCAACATCACGCACCACCTCAACTCGGTGCTGCCTGGTTTTGCCACGGAGGCCGACAGCGACATAGCCAAACTTTGTTTCGCTTGCGCGGGCACCGACAGCAGCAGCGCATGCAGCAGAGAGGGAGGCAAAGTGTCTTTTGGCACAGAAGCTGCTTTGTTTCACCAAGCCGGCGTGCCGACCATCGTCTGCGGCCCCGGTCACATTGCGCAGGCACACCAACCCAATGAATGGGTTGAGCTCGCGCAGCTGGCTTGGTGCGAGCGCTTCATGCGCCGACTGGCCGACCACATTTGTGTGAACTGAAAGAAACCATGATCGATCGTAGAAACTTCATCGGTGCCAGCTTGGCTCTAGCCGCCGGCACCAGCATGGCGCAAACACAGCGCACTGAGCGCACAGGGCGCATCGTGGTGCCTTTTGCAGCCGGTGGCGTGCAAGACCTGCTGGCCCGCGCGATCTCCAACGAACTGGCCATCGCTCTCGGCCAAACCGTCATCATCGAAAACCGGCCGGGTGCTGGCGGCACGGTCGGCACCGGCTATGTCGCCAAAGCCGCGCCTGACAGCCAAACCATGGTGATGGCGGCGGCCAGCCACAACATCAGCGGCTCGCTCTATCCAAAATTAAGCTTTGACCCACAAAAAGATTTCGCACCGATGGCCTATATCGGCACAGCTGGTTATGTGTTGATGATCAACCCCGATGTGCCCGCCAAGAATGCCGCTGAATTCATTCGCTATGCCAAGAGCAACCCTGGCAAGATGAACTACGCCAGCGCGGGCATCGGCAGTGCCACACACTTGTCGATGGCTTACTTCTGCGGCTTGGCCGGCATCGATGTGGTGCACCTGCCGCTCAAAGCCACCGGCGAGGCCATCAATGAAGTGATCTCCGGACGCGCACAAGCCGTCATTGCCGCCAGCATCGGCGCACTGGCCTTTGCCAAAGACAGCCGGCTGCGCCTGATTGGTGTGACCTCACCGAAACGCTCCAAGTATTTGCCTGAGATCCCGACCATCGCTGAAAGCGGTTTGCCGGGCTACCAGTTCGACTCCTGGTTTGGTCTGCTCGGCCCGGCCGCAACACCCGCCGCCGACATCAACCGCGTACACACGGCGATCGGTAAATTGCTCAAAGACCCGGTGGTGCTCGAGCGCCTTGACAAGCAAGGCATCGAGCCGTCTTACATCAGCAACCCCGACTTCGCCAAGTTGCTGGCCGTAGACTACGAGCGGATGGCCAAAGTCGTGAAAGCATCAGGCGCGAAGATCGACTGAAGCGCAGTCATTGCAAGCGTCTCATCGGTCATTGCGAGCGAAGCGCGGCAATCCATCATTTCGTCATTGCGAGCGAAGCGCGGCAATCCATCATTTCGTCATTGCGAGCGCAGCGCGGCAATCCATGAACCTGCATCCGGGGCCATGGACTGCCGCGGCCTAGCCTCGCAGTGACGGAAATTTCGTCATGGCGCGTCCTTCGTCACTGCGAGCGAAGCGCGGCAGTCCATCACCGCGCGCCTCAAAGATGGATGGCGGCGCTTCGCTCGCCATGACGGGGCAGTGGATGGCTCCACTTAAGAGGCTCTTGTTGTCGAGCCAACCAGTCTCCAATCAAGACCGGATCGTTCACGGTCTTGAGTTGCTGATAAGCGGCCTCGGCTTCAGGAAACCGCCGGCGCAAAAAATTCAACCACTGCTTCAAACGACCGGCACGGGATTTAGCGTCTAGCCGCGAACACACCAGAAGCCAAAATTCCGCGATGTGCGGCAGCAGCATCGGCCATGTCAGCGCGGCTGACGCACCGCCTTGAATCGCCCAACCCAAGCCGGGGTCTGCCACGGCACCACGGCCGATCATCAGCATGTCGCAGCCGCTCACATCGCGACAGCGCTGAGCGTCAGCAAGACTCCAAATTTCGCCATTGGCGACCACCGGCAAACTCACCACCTGGCGAATATCAGCGATGCGCTCCCAGTAAGCCGGCGGACGGTAACCATCGGCCTTGGTGCGGGCGTGTACCACCAACTCACACGCACCCGCGCTGTCAATCGCTTGGGCGCAATCTTCGGCCTGCGCGTCGTCGTTGAAACCGAGCCGCATCTTGGCTGACACCGGCACACCGGCGGGCACCGCACGACGAACTGCCGCCACGATGCGGCCAATGCATTCAGGGTCTTTCAACAGCGCCGCACCGCCGCCATGGCGGTTGACGATGTTGGCCGGACAACCAAAGTTAAGGTCGATACCGGCAGAGCCCATCTCGGCCAACCGCGCTGCGTTGTCGGCCATGCAGTGAGGGTCTGAGCCCAGCAGTTGCGCTCGCACCGGCACGCCGGCTGGCGTGCGACTGCCATTCAGCAGCTCGGGCACGATGCGAATGAAGACCCGCTCAGGCAAGAGCTGGTCGGTGATGCGAATGAATTCCGAAACGCAGCGGTCAATGCCGCCCACACGGGTGAGGATGTCGCGCAACACAAAGTCGAGCAACCCCTCCATGGGCGCAAGCAGCACCGTCATGGCGACGGGTCTTTATCGTCATTGCGAGCGATGAAACCCGTCATTGGGAGCGAAGCGTGGCAATCCATGACTGCGCCGTCATTGCGAGCGAAGCGTGGCAATCCATGACTGCGCCGTCATTGCGAGCGAAGCGTGGCAATCCATGACTGCGAATGCGGGCTCCTGGACTGCCGCGCTACGCTCGCAGTGACGGAGGCGAACCTCGCAGTGACGGAGGCGACCCTCGCAGTGACGGAGGTTTTGCGCAGTGACGAAAGGATATTTCAATATCCCTTAACCCAGCGCCCGCTTCAGGCGAATTTCTTCCAGCCGGGCAATGCCGACCGGGACGGTTTTGAGCGAGGTCATTTCGCGCTTGAAACCGGCGTGCTCAAAGAAGCTCATGGCGCGCTCGTTGCGAACGGGCACCCAGACGCTGACGTTGTTGCAGCCTTCTTCTTTCAGACCGTCATTGGCTGCGTCCCACAGGGCCACGCCCGCGCCTTGGCCACACTCTGTAGGCAAAACGTAGAGCGACCAGATTTCACCCATGGTGGATGGCGTGCCTTTGTCGCGCGACCGGTCAAAGCCGACGAAACCAACGATATCGTCGTTCTTGGTGACGACCTGCACTTGCGGTTCGCTGTATTCGATGGCTTCGCGCCAGTAAGCTTGGCGTTTTTCGACGGTCGGGGGATTGATCTGGTCGTCGGGCAACAAGCCCTTGTAAGCGGCTTGGGCGGCAGTGACGTGAATCTGGGCGATGGCTTTGGCATCGCGAATAGTGGCGGGTCTGACGAGGTAACTGGACATTGAAAATAGGGTGTTGGAACCTGCTTCTTGAAGAGCCGCAGGAATTTTTGAAAGAGCGGAATTGTCGCCGCAATTTCCATTAACCGCTAATGAGCTAGAGATACACGTCAAATCCAGGCAACCGCAAGGCTGGGGGAAAGGTACTTCTGCGTTGAAAATCTTCGGTTCGATCTTCACGGACCAGAAAGATTCAGCGTGTCCAATGACCGCATCGATTGGCTCGACAAAGAACGCATGGCGTCCGGCCCCGGCTTCAACCGCTGGCTGGTGCCACTGGCCACGCTGGCATTGTCGTGATCGGCATGGCTTCACCAACGCTGCAAGAAGTCTTTGCTGGGGCTTTGATAGGCGGCCATGGCCAGCGTGACCGCCTTCTGACTGTTTGGGCTAATGCCAGCGTCATGGGCCCGCTGCTGTTGGTGTTCGCTTGGGCGGGGGTCGGTCTGGCGCTGGTTTGGCGTGTTTACCGAACATCGATGACGGCGGCGAAGTTTTTCTAAACAAACGCACTCTTTGTTCGGCAAAATCACGGCTGTGCCCAACACTTCAACCGCATCCATCATCTTTCAAGTCCAGCTCGATTCGCAACCCACATCATTTGCAGCCAGCGCAGATCAAACGGTGCTGCTGTCCGCTTTGGCCGCCGGGCACGAACTGCAGAGTTCCTGCCGCAATGGCGTTTGCCGAACCTGCATTTGCCACCTGCAAAGTGGCCGCGTGACGTACCGAATGGAATGGCCAGGCTTGAGTGCGGAAGAAAAAGCGGGAGGCTGGTTTCTGCCCTGCGTGGCTTACCCGGCTTCTGACTTGGTGGTGGCGAAGTAGCTCATCCGTCATGGCCAAGTTGCGCATCCGTCATGGAGATTCGCTTTTCCGACATGGCGAGCGCAGCGCGGCCATCCATGGATCCGAATTCGGGCTCCTGGTCTGCCACGCTGCGCTCGCAGTGACAAAACAGATGGACTACCGCGCTTCGCTTGCAGTGACGGAAAATTTGTAGCTCGCAGTGACAAAAAGAGCTTGGCTTGCAACGGTTGTTCAGATCGTTTCATAATCAAAAGCTGATCCTCGCAAACTCACTAGGCTTCAGCCTTCGTCAGAAACAAGTTGTCCATCGTGTCATTTTTGAGCCTTCGCTCCTATCTTTTTTGGCCATTCAGCTCAACCCTCTTGCGGAGTGTGACGACGCTTGGCCTCGCAGCTGCGCTGGCGGGTCCGGCTTGGTCAGCGACGTTTGAGAACACCATTGCCCAGCGGACGCAAGCGTGCACGGCCTGCCATGGACCTCAAGGCCGCGCGGCTCCCGACGGCTATTACCCGCGCTTGGCTGGCAAGCCCGCCGCCTACCTGTACAACCAGCTGCTGCACTTCCGCGAAGGCCGTCGCCATTACGGACTGATGACGCAAATGGTCGAGCCCCTGACTGACGCTTACTTGCTGGAAATTGCAGAGTACTTTGCCGACTTGAAAGTGGCTTACCCGCCACCGCAACCCGCCACTGCGTCAGCGGCATTGCTAGAGCAAGGCCGGCAATTGGTGATGAACGGTGACCCTGCCCGACAGATCCCCGCCTGCGTGCAGTGCCACGGCACAAGCATGACGGGCGTGTTGCCGCAAGTCCCCGGTTTGTTGGGTTTGCCACGTGACTATGTGAATGCGCAACTCGGTGCCTGGAAGGCCGGCAAGCGCCGCGCCCACGCCCCTGACTGCATGGCTCACGTGGCCGAAAACCTGAGCTTGGCTGACATCAACGCCGCCTCCACTTGGCTGGCCGCGCAAGCAGTGCCCGCCAACAGCGCCCCAGCACTTTACGCTCCGGTCATGCTCACAAACGTTGCCGTGCCCGCTTGCGGTCACGTGCCACTGCCGCAATCCACGGGAGTGCTGAAATGAAACGCACCCAACTGCTCAAACGTCTGGCCTGGTTGGCCTTGGCGGTCGCCACGCTGGTGTTGGCCCTGCTGTGGCTTCTCAACACCCGCGATGAAACCCGCATCGTTCCCATCACCACGGGCAACGTCGCCGCGCCGGCCAGTCCAGCGCTGTTGGCACGCGGTGACTACCTGACCCGCGCCGGCAACTGCATGAGTTGCCACACCTCGCGCGGCGGGGAGCCGTTTGCGGGAGGTCGCGGCATTGAAACGCCCTTCGGCACCGTCTTCTCCAGCAACCTCACGCCCGACGCCAAGACCGGCTTAGGCACGTGGAGCTCAGGCGACTTCTGGCGTGCGTTGCACAACGGCCGCTCGCAAGACGGTCGCCTGCTGTACCCGGCTTTTCCGTACACCAACTACACCGAAGTGACCCGCGCTGACGCTGACGCGATGCACGCGTATTTGCAAAGCTTGCCACCGGTGTCCGCGCCGGCGCAGGCCCACACCTTGCGCTGGCCTTTCAACACGCAAATCGCGCTGGCGGTGTGGCGTGCCCTGTACTTCACCCCCGGCACTTTTGAGCCCGAACCCCTTCAAACTGCTGACTGGAATCGTGGCGCTTACTTGGTGCGAGGCCTCGGTCATTGCTCGGCTTGCCATTCCGCACGCGACTCTCTGGGCGGCAGCAACCAGCTCAACATGGCTGGCGGTTTGATTCCAATGCAAAACTGGTACGCCCCGGCCCTCACTGAAAACGCTGAAGCGGGTTTGTCGAAGTGGGATTTGAAAGACATCGTCACACTGTTAAAGACCGGTATTGCGCCCGGTGCCTCGGTCTTAGGCCCGATGGCTGAAGTGGTGCGCAACAGCACGCAGCACATGAGCAATGACGACCTGCGTTCAATGGCGGTGTTTTTAAAATCTCTGCCGCCCACCCTGCATGACGCAGACGCCTTGCCGACAGCCGCACGCGGACCCAAGGCCGAAGCGGTGGCGACCTCGCCCTTGGCTCGGGCTGGCGCCAAGCTGTACGACAACAATTGCGCCCAATGCCACGGCGATCAAGGCCAGGGTGTGACAGGCGCTTACCCGGCGCTGGCGGGCAACCGTGCGGTGACGATGGCGTCAACCGCTAACCTGGTGCAAATTGTCTTGAACGGCGGCTATGCGCCAGCCACGGCCGGCAACCCGCGGCCTTTCGGCATGCCCCCCTTTTTGTTGGTCTTGAGCGACACGGAAGTGGCCAGCTTGCTGACCTACCTGCGCAGCGCATGGGGCAACCAAGCCAGCCAGGTCACCTCATTTGACGTGAACCTTTCAAGGACCAGCAATCACCGTTGAGGGTGCATCAAAGTCGGTCGCGCTTGGCCAAATCCGGAAAGTAACGCAGCCAAGCGCAAGCCACCAGCACCGTTCCGACGCCGCCCAGCACGACAGAGCCGACCGGGCCGAGCGCGGCCGCTGTGGCGCCTGATTCGAATTCGCCAAGCTGATTCGAGGCCCCGATGAAAACTGAATTGATAGCGCTGACACGGCCGCGCATCTCGTCCGGTGTTTCCATTTGCACCAGCGTCATCCGCACCACCACGCTGACCATGTCGGCCGCACCCGACAGCGCCAGCACAAGCAGCGACAAGACAAAACTGGTCGACAGCCCAAAGACCACCATGCAGACGCCATAGACCGCCACGGCCGCCAGCATGCGGTAGCCCACGTGACGGGCCAGCGGCCAGCGTGTCAGCCACCCTGACATGAGCAACGCACCCACCGCAGGCGCTGCGCGAAGCAGACCCAGCCCCCACGGGCCGACCATCAAAATATCTTTGGCAAAGAGCGGCAGCAAGGCCGTTGCACCACCGAGCAGTACGGCGAACAAATCCAACAACACTGCGCCCAGCAAGGCCTTGCGCTGAAAGATGAAGACGGCACCCGCCAGCAACACAGCCATGGACACCGGCTCACGCAACGGGGCCACGTGCGTGTACTTCACGCGGAGCACCAAGAAGCAACCCATCAAAAAAAGCACCGTACAGGTCATGTAAACAGCGGTGGCTCCAGCCACAAATATCACCCCGCCCAGCGCCGGCCCGCCAATCACCGACGCCTGGTTGCCGGCAGAGCTGAAAGCCGTGGCACGCTGCAACATGCTAGTCGGCACCAACATGGGCGTGAGCGCCTGCTGCGCCGGCATCTGAAAAGCCCGCGCAGCACCCAGCACCACCGACAGGCCCAAGAGCCACTCACGTGAAACCCAGGGCCCGGCGGCACCCAAGCCTTCGGTGCCGGCCATCAGCACCAAAGCCACCAGCCCTTGGGCCAGTAGACAGGCCGCCACAATGCGGCCCCTGTGGACGCGGTCAGCCACGTGGCCAGCCATCAAAGTCAGCAGCAGCGCAGGCACAAACTGGAACAAACCCACCAGCCCCAAATCCCAGGCGCTACCGGTGATCTCATACATTTGCCAACCGACGGCCACCATCAACATCTGATTGCTGGTGGTGCCGGTCAGACGCGCAAACCACATGCGCATGAAAGAGCGTTGCCGCGTTAAATCTGAAAAAGTAGGTGAAGTCATCGGGTCAGGAGCTTAACAGCGACTTCTTGGACAGATAATCAGCACAAGCGGCCAACAGGCTTGCTGCCCCCATTCATCAGGAGTTACACCATGGCAAAAGGTCAACAAGGCCAAAAGATGGTCAAAAAACCAAAAAAAGACACGTCGCCTCCCAAGACGGTCTCCCCCGACGCTGTGCGCCCGACCGTGGTCACGGTGGTGCCGGTGCGCGGCAAACTTAAAAACAAGTGATCGACCCGACCGGGGACCCGCCCGAGGGCGCGCGCCCGGCGCCCTCGGTGCCCACGGCTCAAGTCGGTAATCCGCTGCACGGGCTGACGTTAGAGGCCATCGTGACGGCGTTGTCCACCCATTACGGCTGGGAAGAACTCGGCCAGCGCATCCACATTCGCTGCTTTGTGCTCGACCCCAGTGTGGCGTCCAGCCTGAAGTTTTTGCGCAAAACGCCGTGGGCTCGCGAGAAGGTGGAAAGCCTTTACCTCTTCATGCTGCGCGAACAGCGCAGAGCAGGACACGCGCAGCGGCCGTGATCCCTCCCCTGCAGTTTCACCACCTTGATGCCGATCTGCTGGTGGTCGACAAACCAGCCGGCCTGTTGGCCGTGCCCGGTCGTGGTGAAGACAAGCAAGATTGTCTGAGCGCCCGCGTTCAAAAAATTTATCCTGGTGCGCTGGTGGTACATCGACTGGACATGGCCACTTCAGGCTTGATGCTGATGGCCCGAAATCCTGCGGCGCAACGGAAGTTGAGTTTGGCCTTTGCAGAGCGGCGCGTGCACAAGCGGTATGTGGCCGTGGTGCATGGCCGCTTGATGTCACCTGTCGTTTCAGAGAGTGACGCAGAAGGTTGGGGGCTGATCGACCTGCCGATTGCGGTTGACTGGCCGAACCGCCCGCTGCGCGTGATCGACCATGCCACGGGCAAGCCAAGCCAGACCCGCTGGCGTGTTGACAGCCAAGACGCGCAAGCCCAAACCACTCGGCTGCAGCTCGAACCGCTGACCGGCCGATCCCACCAACTGCGTGTGCATTTGCTGGCGCTAGGGCATCCGATCGTCGGGGATGCGCTGTACGGCCCGTCACAGCAAGCGACAAGTTCGTCAGCACGCGTTTTTAGTCCGCCATTGCGAGTTGAAAGTCCGTCATTGCGAGCGCAGCGCGGCAATCTAAAGCCTCCGTCATTGCGAGCGCAGCGCGGCAATCTATGTCGGCGGTGCTCGGGGATGGATTGCCGCGCTACGCTCGCAATGACGGATCCCCTGCTCGCAATGACGGAGCGTTTAGAGAGTCGGCTGCTCCTGCATGCATCGGCGCTGGCTTTCCATCACCCCGACACGGGCGTCACCCTGCACTTCAGCAGCGTTGTCCCTTTTTAAGATGGGTTGAGGCCGCAGCAGGGCACAGCGGTCTTGCCAACTCTCTATGATGATCTTTATGACCGACAAACACCTCACCATCCTCACCGGCGCATCGCGCGGCATGGGGCTTGCCATGGCCGAACAATTGCTCCAGCCGGGCTGCATGCTGCTGTGCATTTCACGCAAAACCAATCCCTCACTGACGCTACTGGCCGAGACCAAGAGTGCGACCTTGATTCAATGGAGGGAGGACTTAGCGCAAGGCGCAGCGGTCAGTCGCAAACTCGACGCTTGGCTGACAAGTCAAGCCAATGCCGGTTTTTCCAGCGCGACGTTGATCAACAATGCCGGTTTTATACCGCGCATCACGCCGCTGAGTCTGAGCGACGCGGATGATTTAGCACAGGCTTTGCGCGTGGGATTAGAAGCGCCGATGCAATTGAGCGCTGCGTTTTTGCGGGCGACTGACAACTGGCCCATCCCGCGCAAGGTGCTGAATATTTCCTCCGGTTTGGGCCGTCGGCCGATGGCGTCGCAGTCGGCTTATTGCGCAGCCAAGGCCGGTATGGATCATTTCACACGCTGCCTGGCACTGGACGAAGCCCTCAAGCCCAACGGTGCCAAGGTGTGTGCATTGGCACCCGGCGTCATCGACACCGACATGCAAGTGCAATTGCGCGGCGCAGACGATGCGCTGTTTCCGGACCGCCAAGGTTTTGCCGGGCTGCACCAAGGTGGTCAGCTCAGCTCGCCGGCCGATGCCGCGAAGAGCGTATTGGCGGTCTTGGCACGGGCTGACTTTGGTCAGAATCCCGTGGCGGATGTTCGGGATTAAGGTCGAGGGGATGGGCTGCCGCGCTACGCTCGCAGCGACGGAAAGTTCGTCATTGCGAGTTTTCCGAATCCGTTCGGCTACCGCACAAAGACCTTGAACAACAGGCCAAGAATGCCGTCATTGCGAGCGCAGCGCGGCAATCCATCTTCAGTCGCGCACGACCAATACCGGCAAATGCGCGTGAGACAAAACTTGTGACGTCACACTGCCCAAGATCAGTTTTTCCAAGCCTTTGTGACCGTGCGACGCGATCACGATGAGGTCCGCACCGATGTTGGTAGCCGCCTCGAGAATCCCTTTGTAGATGGCATGACCCTCGACCACGGTCGTGGTGAGCTCAAGCCCTGCCGCCTGAAAAGCCTCTTTGGCGACTTGTAGCGCTTGATTGCCTTCGTCCGTGGCAGCGCTCAAGTATTCGGCATGACCATAAGCAAAGTCAGTCCCCACTCCGGTGAAGGCATAGGGGTCGATGACATAGATGGCCGTGACCTGACTCTTGAAGGCCTGCGCGAGCCCGATGGCCTTGTCGATGGCCCTTTGAGCATTGTCTGATCCATCTGCAGGAATGAGAATATGTTTGAACATCTGGATAGATCCTTTTTCCCGTTTATACGTCAGGACGAGTCAAGTAGAAAAATGTTCAATCTCAAACTGTTTCAGTCGGCTTTGATGTTGGCCGACCTCGCCAGCTGCGCGTAGCGCACCAAGTCAGACTTGATGAGCTTGGCCAGATCAGCGCCATTACCGGACATTGGCTCCACGCCCGCTGCCGACAAGTTGTCACGTATGGCGGGTTCCTGCAAGACCTTTTGCACATCGGCATAGATGCGGGCAACCACCTCAGGCGGCATTTTGGCGGGCCCCATCAGGGCGTACCAAATAGAAAAGTCCAAGGGCTTGAGCCCTTGCTCTTCAAAAGAAGGCAACTGCGGCATCAACTGATAACGCGCTGCGGTGGAGATGCCAATCGCGTTGAGCTTGCCGGTCTTGACATGGGGCGCGGTCAAGTTCGCACTCAAGATCGCCAGTGGGACTTGGCCACCCACGACATCGTTCAGGGCGGGTGCGCAACCCTTGTAGCCAATGTGCGTGGCGTTGACGCCAGATTTTTGCTTGACCAACTCCATGACGAAGTGCTGAGGCGTGCCCACGCCGCATGAGCCGTAGCTGAGCGCCGTCGGGTTTAATTTGGAATAGTCGATGAGCTCTTTGAGCGTCTTGATATTCGTACTGTGGTGCGCCACCAAGGCAATCGGCGTCAAGCCCAGCAGCATGATCGGCGTGAGGTCTTTTTCAGGATCGTAATTAAGCTTGCCGGAAACCGCCGGATTGACCACCATGGTGCTGTTTTGCAGCAGCAAGGTGTAACCATCACCTGGGGAGCGGACCACGGCTTCGGTGCCGATGTTGCCTGAGGCACCCGCGCGATTGTCCACCGCAATCCCCTGCCCCCAGATCGCTTGCAAACGTCCACTGATCTGCCGCGCCAGAACGTCAGAACCGCCGCCTGTGCCATACGGAACGATGATTTTGACGGCACGGGACGGGTAGGTGTCGGCCCAGGCGGGCAGCGCAAAAGCTGCCACGGTTGCAAGCAAGGCCAGCAGGCGCCACGAAGGTTGAATTTTCATTTTTAGTTCCGTTTATTCAGCGTCTAACGCACCGACTTTTTCAGCCCACAAGGCCCAAGGACGCGCCACTTGGCCTTCAGTGGTGACGGCAGCAAGGGCGGCTTCTTCTTCGTTGAGAAATTTCACGGGACCCAAAGCCGCCGCTTGCAGCTGCAACTTGGCATTGACTTCCGCATAAATGGCGCGATAGACCACTTGCTCAATAGATTCCCCCGTCGTGGTGGAGCCGTGACCGCGCATTAGCACGCAGTTGTTTTGTCCGAGCGACTTCGCCAGCGCGCGACCCAGACCGGTGTCGCGAATCAGCATGTCGGTGTTGCCTGCATCTTCCCGGATATCAAAGAGAGACGATCCACTGCCCAGAAATCCACTCATGTGGAAGATCGGACGCAAGCGCTGGCCCGTCACACCAAAAGGGATCATGCTTTGCGAATGGCTGTGCACCACGGCCACCACGTCGGGGCGCGCTTTGTAAATCTCGCTGTGAATGAAACGCTCAAGGTAAGAACGTTTGTCGCTCTCAACCGCCAAATCGCCTTCCATGTCGTAAGTCAGGATGTCGGATGGGCGAACCAACCCAGGTGCGCGATTGCAGGACAACAAAAAGTGTCCGGGGGACTTGTCATGGCGAACACTGACATGACCAAACGCGTCGACCACGTTCTGATCGAAAAGAATCCGGTTGGCCAAGGCCAGTTTTTCAAGAAGGTCGGGATGGGGGGCGGGCACGTTCAAAAAGTTCTCCTATTGGGCCTGCATTAATGTCAACACAGACCACTTAAAAATAAATTCGGTTGCGTATCTTCATCAAGCCTCGATCTTCACACCCTTCCAAAAAGCCACGCGGTCCTTGATGCTGTCAGCTTCGTTCTTTGGCTCGGGGTAGTACCAAGCTGCGTCGGTGTTCATTTCGCCGTTGACCAGCAGCGAGTAATAACTCGCCTGCCCTTTCCAGGCGCACATGGTGTGGTGGTTGCTGAAGGTGACGTAGTCGCGGTTGAGGGCGCTGATCGGGAAATAGTGGTTGCCTTCGAGCACGACGATGTCGTCACTCTCTGCAATCACGGTGTCTTGCCAAATGGCTTTCATAAAAATTCCTCCGGGTTTTTGAAGTGCGAGTTTGAATGTGCAGCTTACACGCCGCCTTGTGGATGGGTCGGATCAATCCACAACACGGACTGCGGTTTTTCAGCGGGCTCGATGTCAAGATTCACGGCCACGGCTTCACCGTCACTGCGGCACAGCACGCATTCAAGCAGTTCGGTGGCGCTCGCGTTGATCTCTTGGTGCGGCACATAGGGCGGCACATAAATGAAGTCACCGGGGCCGGCCTCAGCCGTGAACTCCAAGTGTTCGCCCCAGCGCATACGGGCTTTGCCGCGGATGACATAAATCACACTTTCAAGCGGGCCATGGTGGTGCGCCCCGGTCTTGGCATCGGCATGGATGGTGACAGTGCCAGCCCATAATTTTTGCGCACCGACGCGCGCAAAGTTGATGGCTGCGCTGCGGTCCATGCCAGGCGTTTGCGCGGTATTGCTGTCCAGCTGGCCTGCGCCAATCACACGCACGCCGTCGTGTTTCCAGCGAGGTTCATGGCTGTGTGGATGCGTGTGCAAATGAGGGTGTGAGTGGCTTGGATCGGTACTCATAGGACTGCCTTTGATTTCGGTTTCATTGGTAACGCTCACGCGCCAACGCAGCACCCTTGGCCAGCGCTTCGAGTTTCTTCAGGGCGACGTCGCGGCTCATGGGTGCCAAGCCGCAGTTGGTGCAGGGCAGCAGCCGGTTTTTAGGCACGTACTGCAAGGCTTTGCCAATGGTGTCTGCGACTTGCTCGGGCGTTTCAATCACATCACTGGCGACATCGATCACGCCGACCATCACATCTTTACCTTCGAGCAGCGCCATCAAATGCGGTGGCACATGCGAGTGATAGCACTCGAGGCTGACTTGCTGAATACTGCTTTTGGCCAGTGCCGGCAAGACCTGTTCGTACTGCCGCCATTCTTCACCAAGTGTTTGTTTCCAGTCGTCATTGGCCTTGATGCCATAGCCGTAGCAGATGTGCACGGCTGTCGTACAAGTCAGGCCTTGCGCGGCACGCTCCAGTGCTTTGACGCCCCAGTCGGCGGCTTCTTTCATGTAGACATTGAAAGCCGGTTCGTCAAACTGAATGACGTCCACACCGTCAGCCTGCAAGGCCAAGGCTTCTTGATTCAGCAGCTCGGCAAAAGCCATCGCCAGTTTGACCTTGTCGCCATAAAACCGGTCGGCCACGGTGTCGACAATTGTCATCGGGCCGGGCAGCGTGAACTTGATTTTTTTGGTCGTGTGAGCGCGTAAAAACTGGGCTTCGGCGGCATGCACGCGGCCCTTGAGTCTGAGCGCCGAAACCACCTGCGGCACCATCGCGTCGTAACGGTTGTCGCGAATGCCCATCTTCACCTTGTGCTCGAAGTCAATGCCTTCGACCTGCTCCAAAAAGCCGTGCACAAAGTGCTGGCGCGACTGCTCGCCGTCACCAATCACGTCGAGTCCAGCGTCCTCTTGGGATTTGATCCACAACAACGTCGCATCGAGCTTGGCCTGCGCCAGCTCAGCGCCGTCGGCCTTCCACTGCGGCCAGAGTTTTTGGGTTTCGGACAACCAGGCAGGTTTGGGCAGGCTACCGGCAATGGTGGCGCTAAAAAGGGATCGGGTCATGCTTAGATTTCTCTTTGAAGGCTGCTGTCTCAAGCCGCTTTAATGGTTGTCAATTGGCGAACCGCCACTATAGCGAAAGTTTGCCAAAGAACGCCAACAAAACCCCCAACTAAAAGGCTGTTCCAATAGATCTTTTTCCTGCACCCGACCCGAGAACTGTTCATGGCACTCAAAGCCACCATTTACAAAGCCCAATTGCAAATTGCCGACATGGACCGCAACGTCTATGCCGACCACACGGTGGTCATTGCGCGTCATCCGTCAGAGGCTGACGAACGCATGATGATCCGGCTGCTGGCCTTCGCGCTGAACGTGACAGCCGACGACAACAAAGGCAAGCTCGAATTCGCCAAAGATTTATGGGACGTCGACGAAGCCGCTTTGTGGCACAAGGATTACACCGACGCCATCCTGCACTGGATAGACGTCGGTCAGCCCGATGACAAGCGCCTGATGCGCGCCGCCGGTCGGGCCGACCGGGTGACGGTGCTGAGCTTTGCCAGCAGCACACCCGTCTGGTGGAAAGCCATTGAAACCAAGCTCACACGTGCCAGCAATTTGGTGGTTTGGCAAATTGACGCGGCTGAAAGTCAGGCATTGGCCAAGCTCGCGGCTCGCACCATGCAGCTGCAGGTGACGGTGCAAGACGGCACGGTCTGGATGAGCACCGGCACCGACTCGGTCGAGATCACACCCCGCCGACTCACGCCGCGCTTGGATTAGCCTTCGCCGTCGTGTCTGCTTCATCGTGCTGGTAAACCGGCAGGTCTGCACCGCAGTTGAAGCAAAATTTGGCAGACTCTGTTTGGCCTTCTGTCAAACACACTTGACAGGTGCGGGTGGTGGGTAAAGCTTGCCTGCGGCCCAAGCGCTGCGCGGCCATTTCCGCAGTGACAATCCCGGTTGGCACCGCCAGGGTGCCCCACCCCATGAGCATCATGAAGGAGGCAATCAAGCGACCAAAATCCGTCTTCGGCACCAGGTCGCCAAAACCGACAGTGGTCAAGGTGCTGATGGCCCAGTAAACCGACGTCGGAATGCTCGTGAAGCCATTGCCTGGCCCTTCGACCACATACATGACGGTTCCAAAAATCAGCACCAACATCAGCACGGCGGACAAGAACACCAGAATCTTGCGTCGACTGGCGACGAAGGCCTGTGCCAACGCTTGGTATTCGTCCACATATGCGGCGAGTTTGAAGACCCGAAAGACGCGTAACAAACGCAGCACGCGTACATCGATTAACGCATACAGCTCCGGAAAAAACAGCGCCAGATACGTTGGCAACACAGCCAGTAAATCGATCACGCCAAAAAAACTGGTGGCGTAACGCAGCGGACGCCGCACACACACCAAGCGGGCGAGGTACTCGAGCGTGAAGAAGACCGTGAAGAACCATTCCACACCATTGAACAGGGGGTCAAAACGGTCGCTCAAGGACTGCACACTGTCCGCCATGACCACCGCGACACTGATCAAAATAGCCAAGATCAACAGCACATCAAATCGCCGACCGGCCACGGTGTCGGCCTCAAAAATGACGGTGTAAACCTTCAGTCGCCAGCCAGCCAGCGGCTTGCCCAAGGTGTCGTCGAGTTCACGGGAATGCCGCGAGGATGTGGATGCTGGAAATGAGATCACGTGGTATTTTGGAATTATTTTTTTATCTGATGGAGAGACTCGCTCAAGATCAGACTGGTTCTTTTGGGTACGGTCGATCATGCCAGACGCCCATCTTGTATGGGATAGCGCTCCATACTTATGATCAGTCACCATCAGATCGCCGTTCAGTCCCGCCCCAAAATCAATCTACGAAAGATCGCCATGCTCGCCAAGCCCGACCTTCACCCACGACGATTCACGACACCCCCTGGATTCATTCAGCGTGTGTTGTTCGGTGTCTGCCTGCTGGTGGCGGCTTGCAGTGCTTTGGCAGCGTTTCCCGACAAACCGATTCGCGTGGTCATCGGCTTCCCGGCGGGTGGACCGCTTGATCAGCATGCGCGACTGCTCTCCGAACGTCTGCAAGCAGTGCTGGGTCAGCCCGTGTTGATCGACTACAAGTCAGGCGCTGGCGGCACCGTGGGCGCGCAAGACGTGATGAAGGCAGCGCCCGACGGCTACACGCTGATGCTGGCCAACACCGGCGTGATGGTCATCAATCCGGCGCTGTACACCCGCCTGCCCTACAGCACGCTGAAAGACTTCACACCGATCGCCCGCACCGCCATGCAACCGCTGGCGCTGTTGGTCAATCCCAAGTTGCCAGTCACCACCCTCCAAGAATTCGTCGACTACGCCCGTGCCCGGCCGGGGCAACTGAACTACGGCTCAGCGGGTAACGGCGGGATCAGCCACTTGGTGCCGGAGATGTTCAAGAACGCTACCCAACTCTTCATGGTGCACATTCCTTACCGCGGCAGTGCGCCTGCTTTCACCGATTTGATGGGCGGCCAAGTGCAGTTCATGGCGGAGTCGATTCCGCAGGCAGCGAACTACCACAAGCAAGGCAAGGTGCGCGCACTGGCCGTGACCAGCCGCGAACGCAACCCGGCCCTGCCCGACATTCCAACCGTGATGGCGTCAGGCATCAAAGATTTTGAAGTGGTGGGGTTTTATGGCTTTCTGGCGCCCGCCGGTTTGCCGAAAGACATCACCGCGAAGTTGAGCGATGCCTTCAAACAGGTCATGAGCAGCCCGGACATTCGCAACCGCATGGTGGCACAAGGGGCCGACCCGGCCTTCATGGGCAGCGAGGACTTCGCTCGATTTTTAGCCGCAGAAATGCCGCGTTGGAGCGAGGCCGTCAAAGCATCCGGCGCGCGGCTCGACTGAACCGCCGCGATAGCCTTACTCGAAAGCAGGCAAGCTGGGCTTGGCAACGGGCTTGCCAGCGGCAACCCAAGCGTCAAAACCGCCCGCGATCGACGTCACTGACAAGTACCCCATGTCGTGCAGGGAGCGGGCAGCCAAGGCGGCACGTCCGCTGGTTTTGCAATACACAACCAACTTCAAGTCGCGTGAGCTGAGCTCTGGCGTGCTGCTGAGTTTGAATTCCAGCATCCCGCGTGACGCATGCACCGCACCGGGGATATGGCCGGCGGCGAATTCTTCTGTCTCGCGCACATCGATCAACACGTCGGCGTTGCGGATGACGTCTTCAGCCTGCGTCACCGGCACTTCCTGAATAAGCGCTTTGGCAGAGGTCACAAGGTCGTGGGCAGTTTTCATGAGGAATCCTTAAGTGATGGTTGAAATGTTCAGCCGTGTGAGCTGGTGAAGACAGCGCGACTGACGGCTGAGCGCTGCAATTGCCGCGCAATGTTGCCGCAAACCAGATCGCACAACGCGTAAATAGAGTCATCCGCCATGCGGTAGTAAACGCTGGTGCCACGGCTCTCGCGCACCACCAGGCCGTGTTGGGTCATCAAGGCCAAATGGCGCGAGATATTGGCAGCCGAAAAACCGCACAGCTGAGCCAGCTCACCGACATTGCGCTCGTTGTTGCGCAATAAATTCAAAATTTTGAGCCGCGTCGGCTCAGACAGTACCTGGAAATAGGACGCGACCTCCCGCAGGGATTCGTCAGGCATTTGATCCATCGCAAAGCTCTCCTTTAGAAATGACTCAAAGATGCGAACGCTACAAATTGATGTTGCATCTCAAAAAATTTATTGTATCATTGACTAATTAGCTAATCAACTAAATAAGCAATTAAGCAAACTTCATCCCGCCGAGGACTTCCGCATGCCACGACTCAACTCAGCCAAACATGGCGCCATCACCACGCTTAGCGCGTTTGCCGCATTGGGCATTTTGGCAATGCCGCCATGGATCATGGCTGCCGACAAGACACCACCGACCCAAGCCGCCACAGCAGCAAAAATACCCACCGTGGCGGTGCAAGGCACAGCGGGTTCAGCCAACGAGACAAGCTTAGATGCCGTGGTTGAAGCCGTACGCCAGACCACTGTGTCGGCGCAGGTTCCCGGCGCCATCGTTTCGCTCTTGGTACAAGCCGGTGACCGGGTGCGCGCAGGCCAAGCGCTGGTCCGTATCGATGCACGCGCCGCCCAGCAAAATGTTGCAGGCAGTGCCGCACAAGTCGAAGCGGCACAGGCTGTTCTCAACGTCGCCAGCAAAGAGCTGGATCGGCAAAAGCAATTGCTGGCCAAGCAATACATCAGCCAAGCGGCGCTTGAGCGCACACAAGCCCAATGGCTGGCGGCGCAAGCTCAAGTCAAGGCGCTTCAAGCGCAAACCCGCATAGCCGAAGCCCAGTCCGGCTTTTTTGTGCTCAGCGCACCTTACGCAGGCATCGTCAGCGATGTCACGGCAACCGTCGGCGACATGGCCATGCCCGGCCGGCCACTGCTCGTATTGCACGACCCGTCAGCACTGCGGGTGGTGGCGTCAGTGCCGCAATCGATGCTGCTCAGCTTGAGCGACAAACTCAAAACTGTGCGCTATGACATCCCCGGCCTAACTGGCCAGACCAGCCCGCGCGCACCGATACAAACGCAGCTACTGCCCACCGTTGACGCGGCCTCCCACACAGCACAGATTCGGTTGATCCTGCCCGCCGGAAACGCAGCCAACATGGCGGGAGTGACGCCCGGCATGTTCGCCCGCGTCTGGTTGCCAGCCACCGGCAGCACTGCGCAAACGGATACTGAACGGCTGTTCTTGCCCAACAGCGCCATCTTGCGCCGTGCCGAAATGACCGGTGTCTACGTGCTGGATGCGCAAGGCCAGCCACGTTTGCGCCAAGTGCGCTTAGGCCGCGCTACGGGTGATCTCGTTGAAATGCTGAGCGGCGTGCGCAAAGGCGAACAAGTCGCCGCAGATCCCAAAACCATCAACGCGCTCTGAGGTCAACCCACATGAACGACAGCCAACACGGCACCAAGGCTCTTGGTATCTCGGGCCGCATCGCCGCCCTCTTTCAAAGCGCGCCCATCACCCCGCTGCTGGCGGTGATGGCGTTGCTACTCGGCGGCTTCGCCGTGCTGGTGACGCCGCGCGAGGAAGAGCCACAAATCGACGTCACCATGGCCAATGTGCTGATCCCCTTTCCGGGTGCGTCGGTGCGCGATGTGGAGCAGATGGTGGCGACACCAGGCGAGCAAGTGCTGTCCAAGATGGCCGGCGTTGAACACGTGTTGTCCGTCTCACGCCCCGGCGTGGCCGTGCTCACGTTGCAGTTCAAAGTCGGGGTGTCCAACAACGAAGCGCTGGTGCGTTTGCACGACACGCTGCGCACCAATACAGACTGGCTGCCCAAAGGCTTGGGCGTGATGGAGCCGCTCATCAAACCCAAGGGTATTGACGATGTGCCCATCGTCACGCTCACACTGCATGGCAAAAGCCCTGAGACCAGCGCTTATGAGTTAGAACGCGTGGCCCACAGTATCGAAGCCGATATCAAGCGCGTGCCCGGCACCCGTGAAGTGCAAACGCTGGGTGGCCCGAACCGCGCCGTGCTGGTGCAAATTGATCCGCAGCGCATGGCAGGCACGGGCGTCACCGTCAACGACTTGCGCGGCGCGTTGCAATCGGCCAACTTAGGCCTGCCAGTCGGTGAACTCCTCAGCGGGAACAAAAGCGTCAGCATCGAAGCTGGTCCTTACTTGTCACACGCCAGCGAAGTGGCTGACCTGATGGTCGGTGTACGCGATGGCAAACCCGTTTTTCTAAAAGACGTCGCTGACGTCAAAGACGGCCCGTTGCCGGCCAGCCGCTACGTTTGGCACGGCAATGGGCAAGCCAGCGGTGGCGACGGCGGCGAGTTCCCGGCCGTGACGCTGTCCGTCACCAAAAAATCGGGCGAAAACGCCATTGACGTGGCCAACGGCGTCATCAGCCGCGTTGCCCAACTGAACGGCAGCGTGATCCCCGCTGACGTGCAAGTCGTTGAAACCCGCAACTACGGCACCACGGCCAACGACAAAGCCAAAAAGCTCATCCAAAAGCTGCTCTTTGCCACAGCGGCGGTGGTCGCACTGGTCTTCATTGCACTGGGACGACGGGAAGCAGCCATCGTGGGCGCGGCCGTGATTTTGACCTTAACCGTGACGCTGTTTGCATCGTGGGCTTGGGGCTTCACGTTGAACCGCGTGTCGCTGTTTGCGCTGATTTTTTCGATCGGCATCTTGGTCGACGATGCCATCGTGGTGGTTGAAAACATCCACCGACATCAACAGCTGTTCCCCGACAAAACGCTGACCGAGATTATTCCCGGCGCGGTTGACGAGGTCGGCAGCCCGACGATTTTGGCCACCTTTACCGTCATCGCCGCCTTGCTGCCCATGGCTTTTGTCAGCGGCCTGATGGGCCCGTACATGAGCCCGATCCCGATCAACGCCAGCATGGGCATGTTGCTGTCGCTGGCGATTGCCTTCATCGTCACGCCGTGGCTGGCCCGGCTGTGGATGAAAGCCAGCCATGCCGGAGACAGCCATGCGGCACCGACCGGCTTGGCCGCCAAAATAGGCCCGCTGTTTGATCGCGTTTTCAAGCCACTGCTGGACAGCCAGCACGGCGCACGCAACCGCAAGTTGCTGGGCCTCGGCATCGGCGGGCTGATCGCCTTGTCACTGGTGTTGCCGGCCACCGGGTTGGTGCTGCTGAAGATGCTGCCCTTCGACAACAAGTCTGAATTTCAGGTCGTGGTTGACATGCCCGCTGGCACGCCGCTGGAGCAAACTGCCGCCGTGCTGCGCGAACTGGGTGCGTACTTGGCCAAGGTGCCTGAAGTCACCCACTACCAAGCCTACGCCGGCACCGCAGCGCCCATCAACTTCAACGGCTTGGTGCGCCAGTACTATCTGCGCGCCGGGGGTGAAGTGGGAGACATTCAGGTCAACCTAGTGGACAAAGCCCATCGCAAAGACAAGAGCCACGCCATAGCGACGCGTGTCCGCCTTGAGTTGCAAAAAATTGGCCTGCGCTTTGGCGCCAACGTGAAAGTGGTCGAAGTGCCGCCTGGCCCACCCGTGATCTCACCCATCGTGGCAGAGATTTATGGGCCGGACGCAGAAGGCCGGCGCCAAGTGGCCAAAGCCGTGCGTGCGATTTTTGAAAAGACCGACAACGTGGTCGACGTCGACGACAGCAGCATCGCCAGCGCACCGCGCAAGCTGTTGCTGGTTGACCGCAGCAAGGCCTCCAAATTGGGCGTTTCACAGCAAGACATCGTCAGCACGCTGCGCGCCGGCTTGGCTGGCGAGGCCGCCACCTACCTTCACGATGGCAGCAAATACCCGACAGCCGTCACGCTGCAATTGCCCGCTGAGCGACACGGCGACTTGAACGCTTTGCTGCAACTGAGCGTGCGCGGCGCATCGGGCAAGCTGGTGACGATTCGTGAGCTGGTCACCATCAGCGACACCGAGCGCGAGCAACCCATCATCCACAAAGACTTGCTGCCGGTGAACTTCGTCACCGCCGACATGGCGGGCAAAGTCGACAGCCCCTTGTATGGCATGTTCAAGATGCGCTCAGAGATCGCCAACATCAAAACCCCGGACGGCGGCCAGCTCACCGAATACTTCATCCACCAGCCGACCGACGCTTGGCGCGGCTACGCCATCAAGTGGGACGGCGAATGGCAGGTCACCTACGAAACTTTCCGCGACATGGGCGCTGCCTACGCCGTCGGCTTGGTCTTGATTTATTTGTTGGTGGTGGCGCAATTCGCCTCTTACCTGACGCCGCTGATCATCATGGCGCCGATCCCGCTGACAATCATTGGCGTGATGCCAGGCCATGCGTTGATGGGTGCGCAGTACACAGCGACCAGCATGATCGGCATGATCGCGCTGGCCGGCATCATCGTGCGCAATTCGATCTTGCTGGTCGACTTCATCAACCTGCAAGTGCGTGAAGGTATGCCCTTCAAAGAGGCCATTGTTCATTCGGCCATCACGCGGGCGCAGCCGATCATATTGACCGGCGGCGCGGCCATGCTGGGGGCGTTCTTTATTCTGGATGACCCGATCTTCAACGGCTTGGCCATCTCGCTGATCTTTGGGATTTTTGTCTCGACCGTGCTCACGCTGGTGGTGATTCCGACGCTGTACTACGCGGCTTACCGACGCAAGTACGAGCGTACGGCTTGACCGGACGAGCAGATTGACCCGCACTATTTTTCTATCTCGTTTCTTTCAACCTTAAGGAGAATTTCATGACTTCCTGGCAAATCGTTCGACTCGTCGCCGGCCTTTTCATTCTGGTGTCTTTGGCACTGGGCAGCCCCGACAGCCCACTTTTCTTGAGTCAATGGTGGCTAGCCTTCACCGCCTTTGTCGGCGCCAACCTGCTGCAAAGCTCGTTCACCAAGTGGTGCCTGATGGAAAACATCATGCGCAAATTCGGCGCCAAGCCCGGCTGCTGATTGCATCACCTGATCTCTGGAGTTCGACTGATGATCTCACGCACTTTGCTCGCCAGCGCGGCCCTCTCGCTGTGTGCCATGACCGCCCACGCCACCGACCTGCTGCAGGTCTGGCAGGCGGCACGACAACACGACCCACAAGGCGCCGTGATTGACGCCAGCCGCGCGGCCGGTGCCGCACAGCGCGAGAAAGCTGCGGCACTGTGGCGGCCAAACTTGGGGCTCAGCGCAACGACCGGTGTCGGCAGCGCCAACAGCCGCATGGAGGGAGCGCAGTTCGCTGCGCCCCCTGCCTTTCCGGCCACCACTGGCGTTTCTTTTGGCACCTCAGTGAGCGGTGGGACAGCAACGCGCTGGGCGCTCAGCGTGCGCCAGCCGCTGTACAACGTGGAGCGTCAAGCGCAGCGCCAGCAGCTGGTGATCTCTGCCGACTCAGCCGAGATTCAGTGGCAAGCCGCGCAGCAAGACTGGATACTGCAAACCACCCAACGCTACTTTGACACCGTCTTGGCTGAGCGCCGACTGACGCTTTTGAAACAACAACAAACAGCCGTCGACAAAGCCTTGACTGAAGCCAAAGACCGCTTCGCGTTGGGCGATGTTCCCATCACCGACACCCACGAAGCGTCTGCCCGTGCGCGTGGCCTGCAAGCGCAAGCGGTGGCCGCCGCCAGCGAGTTGGAACTCGCTAGGCAAATGCTCGCCGACATCACCGGCTTGCCGAGCGCCGACTTGCAACTGCAAGCGCCCTCCAGCCGGGGACTGAACGCGACTGTCGATACGTTGCCGCACTGGCTGAGTTTGGCGCAGCAAGACAACCCGATGCTGCGGCTGCAACAGGCGCAAGCCGACGCTGCGCGTGAAGAAGTTCGCAAACACAGCGCAACAGCCTCGCCCACGCTGGACTTGATCGCGCAAGCCACACGCGACCGACTCAGCGGCTACGGCGACTTTGGCTCAGCCAGCAACACCCAAAGCCAGCAAATGATTGGCGTGTCACTCAATGTGCCGATTTATACCGGCGGCTGGCGCAGCGCCAAACAAGAAGAAGCATTGCGGCTTGAAGACAAAACCCGCGCCGAAGTCGAGCGCACGCGCCTACAGGTCGGGCAGTTCACACGCGCTGCCTGGCTGGCACTGCAAAGTGGCCAGGCTCGCCTAGTGGCGCTGGAAGAAGCCGTGACCGCACAGCAAGCGCGTTTAGATGCCACGCGCATCGGTCGTCAAGTTGGTGACCGCACCACGCTCGATTTGCTGAATGCAGAAAACGACGCCAGCGCCGCCGACCTCGCCTTGCTGCAAGCGCGCATCGACATCCTGCAAAGCCGATTGCGGCTAGACGCGCTGGTGGGTCAACTCGACACACAACGCTTGCAGGTCATCAACGACGCGTTGCAGCCCTGAACAGCGCATCGGCAAGGTTGCCAAGTCCTTGCGATAGATCAATAGCCAGTTGAAGCCGAAGACCTACGCTCTGACATCTGTCGGGTGCGTCTGACAGAACAACCCTCGGGTGTTCAACATGGATTTTCTTGATCTGGTGCGGGGGCCGCTGCTGTGGTTGTCCATCACCGTCTTTTTGCTGGGCGTGTCGTGGCAACTGTTCTCGCTCTGGCGCATGCCAAGCGGGACCGCACCGCCAGCGCCCGCTCGGCAGGCTTTTAGCCAAGCGGCTGCATTGCGCTCGGCCTTGCGGCGCACGGTGCCCAAGGGCGGCTTTCACCCAAGCGCGACCTTGGTCACAGTCAACCCTTATGTGTTTCACCTAGGGTTAGCCGTCGTGTTTTTTGGCTATGCACCGCACATCGCTTTTGTGCATCGGTTAACCGGTCTGTGGTGGCCAGCGTTGCCAGACATGGTGATGTACGTTGCGGCGGCACTCACCATCATTTCGCTCTTCTTGGCATTGTTGTTCAGGCTCACCGACTCGGTGCTCAAGCGCATCTCAACCGCAGATGACTTCATCACTTGGACCGTCACTTTTTTACCCGTCATCACCGGCATGGCGGTGCTGAATGAGTCCTCTGCGGTGACGTTGCTGCGCGACCACGTGCTGTACCGCGGGCCACTTGCTCTGCATCTTTTCTCGTTGGAGCTGCTGCTGATGTGGTTTCCGTTTGGCAAGCTGATGCATGCTTTTTGGGTCTTGCCAGCGCGCATGCAATTGGCCACCTTTTTTGGCCGCCGGGGAGTTCGCTCATGATCAATATGGCTGTTTTTCATGGCTTTTTGGACGCCATTCACCACCTGCCGGAGATGGCCAAACCCGAGACCCTGACGGATGAAGAACGCCTGACGCGGGCCAAAAAAGTCATCCACCTCAAGATGGACCGCGGCTTGGCTTTAGACCTTGAAGCCTGTGTCAATTGCGGCTATTGCAGCGAGGCCTGCCACTTTTACCAAAGCACGCAAGACCCGCAATACAGCCCCAGCCGCAAGCTCGACTTGCTGCGCCGCGTGCATGCACGCGAGACCTCTGCCTTCGCGCCGATCAAGCGCTTGTTCACCGCAGACATCACCGTCGACGACCTCAAAGAATGGCAGCCACTGGTGTACGACGCCTGTACCGAATGCGGACGCTGCAGCATGATTTGCCCGATGGGCGTGAACATCGCGCGCGGCGTCAATGTGATGCGTGAAGTCTTGTTTGAAGCCGGCTTGGCACCGCTCGAACTGCTGGCCGTGGCGCAAGAACAGGCTGGTCGCGGCACTGTGTTTGGTGTCGGTGCGACCGAGTTGGTGCAAGCTGTTGAGAGCATGCGCAGTCAAGGCATTCACATGCCGCTGGACGAGCCGCAAGCCGACGTGATGATGGTCACCTCGGTCATCGACATCTTGCTTTACCAAGATGCGCTGATGGCCACCGCCAAAATATTGAACCACCTTGGCGTCAAGTGGACGCTCAGAAGCGCGGGCTTTGAAGGCGCGAACTTTGGGCTGCTGGCCGGTAGCGAAGCACTGCAAAAAGAAGCCAGCCGACGGCTGATTGACGAGGCCTTGGCGATTGGCGCGAAGACCGTGTTGGTGCCCGAGTGTGGCCACGCTTACCCGGCTCTGCGTTGGGATGCGCGTCTAGACGACGGGCTGCCGCTACCGTTTGAGGTGATGGCCGTGTCAGAGTATGTCGGCCAACAAATTTCAAATGGTCGCTTGCAGCTCTCACCCGGTGACCCGACCCGCCGCATCACTTACCACGACGCCTGCAAACTGGCACGCCATGGCGGCGTCGTGCAAGAACCGCGTGCCGCCCTCAAAGCTTTGGGCGTCGACTTCACCGACACCACACCGACCGCCGAAACCAACTGGTGTTGCGGCGGTGGTGCCGGTGCATTTTTGATCAACCGTGCTGAAGGTTTGCGCTACAAAGCTTGGGAAATCAAACGTGAGCAGATCAACGCCACCGGCGCTGACACCGTCGCGGTCGCCTGCGGCAGTTGCCGTTTGAACCTGATGGCCGGTGCCGAGAAAGACCAGTGGCCGGTGAAGATCGAAAGCGTTGTGTCACTGGTGGCGATGCAGCTGAAAGATTGATTTTGAGTGATTCCCCGAGAAGCGTCGGGTCGGATTATTCAGAGCGAGCTTGGGGTGAACAGCGGTCGATAATTTCGCTCAGGCCCATGCCTGCCAACATGGCTGCGACGAAGCAGGCCGCTTTGGCTTCACCGGATGCGAAGGACACCAGCGCGGGTCCCGGACAAAACCCAGCCAAAGCCCAGCCGGCACCAAACAGCACCGCGCCGGTCAGCAAGCGTTTGTCGATGGTCTCGGATGCCGGCAACTGCATCGTTCCCCCGAAAAAACTGAGGGTTCGTTTTTTTGCCACGGCAAAGGCAAAGAAGCCCACCACAATGGCGCCGCCCATGACCAGTGCCAAAGAGGGGTCCCATGCCCCCAAAAGGTCTAAAAACCCAAGGACTTTGCCAGGGTCGGTCATGCCTGAAATTAACAAGCCCACGCCAAACAGCAGACCAACCAAAAATTCAGTGATACGGTGTTTCATGCTGGGGCCCCTTGAAACAAGTGGCGGATCACAAAGACCGTCAAAAAGCCAATCACCATGAAAGTCAGCGTGGCCGCCAGCGACCGGCGCGACATGCGCGAAAGGCCGCACACACCATGCCCGCTGGTGCAGCCAGAGCCATATCGGGTGCCAAAGCCGACCAACAACCCGGCTACAGCAATCACGACAAAACTGGCGTCAATGCGCGGTGCCTGAATGAAACCAGAAGGCACGATCGCAGACAACGCCAACGGTGCAAAAGCGATGCCTGCTAAAAAAGATAGCCGCCAACCGACATCCCCCCGTTGAGGCATCAACAGTCCACCCAGAATGCCACTGATACCCAGAATACGTCCATTGATCAAAATGAAAAATGCCGATGCCAAGCCGAGTATCAGGCCGCCACTCAAAGACGTCCACGGGGTAAAGTGAGTCCAATCTATCGTCATGTTGAATCCTTGCTGTTGTCGCAAAAAGGTTTGTTCAGATTGCCGATAGTCTATTGACGGCGAATTGCGTGGTCAATCTATAAACTATGAATAACTCATTGAAGGATTGTTTTATGGTGACCCCTGCGTTCAAGCCCGAAGTTCACGGCATTTTTGACCCCGGTACTTGGACTGTGACTTACGTTGTGCATCAGGGACGCGGTAGCTCGTGTGCCATCGTTGATTCGGTGTTGGACTACGACCCGAAGTCCGGGCGGACTCGCCACACAACGGCAGACAAAGTCATCGACTATGTGCGCGCCAATGAGCTTCAAGTCGAGTGGATTCTGGAGACGCATGCCCATGCGGACCACCTCAGTGCAGCGCCTTACCTGAAGGCCCAGTTGGGTGGAAAAACCGCGGTTGGGGACCACATCACAGCCGTGCAAAAAGTATTCAAAGGCATCTTCAACCTAGAGCCCGAGTTCAAGCTGGACGGCTCTCAATTCGACCACCTGTTCAAAGAAGATGAAGAGATTCGGGTTGGCTCGATGGTCGGAAAAATCCTGTACGTTCCAGGACACACCCCTGCTTGCGTCGCTTACCAATTTGGGGATGCCGTGCTGGTGGGCGACACCTTGTTCATGCCCGATGTGGGCACTGCCCGCTGCGACTTTCCTGGCGGGAATGCAAAAACACTTTACGCATCAACCCGAAAAATTCTAAGCTTGCCGCCTGAGACTCGGTTGTTCATGTGCCATGACTATCCGCCCAACAACCGAGCGGTCACCTTTGAGACCACCGTCGCGCAGCAACGCGCGAGCAACATCCATGTACATGACGGCATCACCGAACAGGAATTCGTTGCGATGCGCACCAAGCGAGATGACACGCTGGAAATGCCGGTGCTGATTTTGCCAGCGGTGCAGATCAACATCCGCGCCGGAGAACTTCCACCCAAAGAAGAAAACGGCATCGCTTACGCGAAGATCCCTCTCAACGCCCTCTGAAAAATCATGACCACATTCATCAACCCACTCGCCCGTTGGAACTCACGTTTTTCTGCTAAGGGTTATCTCTTCGGAGAATCACCCAATGCCTACCTGGCTGACATGACGCCAAGTCTGAAAGCGGGAAAAACCTTGTCGCTGGCAGATGGCGAAGGCCGCAACAGCGTCTGGCTGGCCAAACAAGGTTTTGACACAGATGCCTTTGATTTTTCCCCCGTGGGTGTTCAGAAGGCTCAGCAGTTGGCCGACAAGCACGGCGTCAAGGTGAACTACCACTGCACCGACTGGGAATCGTTTGACTGGGCACCGCATCGCTACGACAACGTTGTGGGCGTCTTCTTCCAATTTGTGGACCCTGCGTCAAGGTCGGCGCTGTTTGCCAAGATGGACCAAGCCCTGAAACCCGGTGGTGTCTTGCTTATCCAGGGTTATGGCAAAGACCAACTTCAGTACAAAACAGGAGGTCCCGGAGAGCTCGACCATCTGTATGACGAGGAGTTGCTGCTGTCTGCTTTTTCAAACTACAAAGTGCTGAACATCAAAACCTACACGGCTGAAGTTGACGAGGGGGCCGGCCACAAAGGGATGTCTGCTTTGGTCGGCTTTGTTGCCCAGAAGCTCTGAGCCCAGCAGCGATGCCGCGCGGGTTGAACTCTCAACCCTGCGCCTTGAGCTTGCGGTAGGGCGAGCGTTCGCTGATGCCTAACTTTTGGGCCAGTTAGGCTCGGCTGCTCTGGTGTTCTGCGCACAACCCGGGCGCCGATAAAACAATATCAGCAAGACCTTGACGCTGGGAGATGGCCAGCGCTTGGCCTATGACTATCTGGTGATCACCACCGGCCCCAAATTGTCGTTCTCCGAAGTGCCTGGTGCCAGCCCCGTATCCCCTGGCGGCAGTGGCTTCACACATTCCATTTGCACGGTCGACCACGCAATGTCAACTGGTTGAAGAAAGGGAAAGGCAAATGGGTGCACTTGGTTGAGAAAAAATAGCCCTGAGACCAACGCTGCGCGGCCTCACTTCAGACAGCAACTCAACCTACTTAATACCCATGAGTGAATCCTTGGTCAACGTCAGCCTGCAACAACAGCAGGATTACCAGTTCAGCGTCAGCTTTGGCGGCAGCGTGCCGCCTCTACTGGCCGACGAACCCGCGCCCATGGGCAGCGGCTTGGGGCCGTCACCCGTGCAATTGCTGGCGGCGGCCGTGGGAAATTGCCTGGCTGATTCCTTGTTGTTTGCACTGCGCAAGTTCAAGCAGTCGCCCGAGCCCCTGCGCTGTGACGTCAAGGCTCAAGTCGGGCGCAACAGCGAAGGCCGGCTGCGCGTGCTGCAAATCCGCGCGGTGCTGACGCTGGGCGTGCCCGCCGCGTCGCTGGAACACCTAGACCGCGTGCTGGAGCAGTTCGAAAGTTTTTGCACCGTCACGCAAAGCGTGGGTCAGGGCATTGAGGTGGTGATCGAAGTTTTCGACAGCCAACAACTTCGACTCAAACCATGTTGACGCGCGCGCTGCCGAACCGCAGCAGGCACCAGTCATTGGGCTAGCCGGGAATGAGCTACTTCACCCCCACGCACCGCGACCAGTTCGCCCTCGGCCAGCGGTCGCCAGGCGGCATCGGAGAGCGGCACGCTGGCCATCAACACCAGCGCCTGCTCATCAGCGGCGACCGACACGCCGCCGTGGTGTTCGGACGCTGGGTCAGCGCGCGTGCAATGCCGTTGCAACATCCACAGTCCGGGCGCTTCGGTATGCCCGCTCGCGCGTTGTATGCGCCGGTGGCCATGCGCGAACAGCGCATCGCCGTCTGCGTAGAGGAAATTGGCCGGCCCGAAGCTGCGCAGGTCTGAGGCGAACTGGGCCAGCAACGACAGGCGCGCCTCTAAAGACGGCGGGTTGGCGGCTTCCCAAAGGATACTGAGGCGCGCTAGCAAGGCGCAGAAGGCATGCTCGGAGTCGGTCTCCCCCACCGGACGATAAGGACCACCCGCCATGACCGCACTGCTCATGACGCCGGGCAGGTGACCATTGTGGGCGAACACATGCGTGCGGCCGCCGAGCTCGCGCACGAACGGTTGAGTGTTCGACAGCTGAACCGCCCCGTGGGTGGCGCGGCGAATGTGCGAGATCGCCAAATTTGTACTCGGCCCTTGAGATTCGAGATGGCGAACGAGAGCGCTGTCGCCGGCAGCGGCAGGTTCGCGGAACAGTGCGACGTCATGGCCCTGATAGAACGCAACACCCCAACCATCGTGCGTGTTGCCAGCACCACCGCCGTGCGAGGCCAGAGTATGCAGCGAGAACGTCAGCCTTGCCGGTTGCGAACTCGACATGGCCAGCAGCTCACACATGTTGGGGCCCGGAAGTCACGCCATCCACTTTCACCTACACCTTGCCGACAGAGTCGCGCTGATAGAGCTGTGCCCTTGCTGACTCGGATCGAGCAACCAGCTGGCCCAACGCTTCCACCCCAATAGGCGGCTGCGCCAGCCATGGCAACACGTAGGTTTTCTGGGCCAGGCCGTTTTCAACTTTCGCCATCTGCTGGGCTTCACCCGTCAACCGCGCTTGCAATAACGGGTCGTGGGTGTTGGCCGCCAAAATGCTTTTGTTGATGACCCAGGCAAAGGGTTCGATGTGGGCCCGGCGCAGGTCGTCCTGCAGCAGTTTGGCCTGCAGCACGGGCGTCGTTTCCGGCAGCGTGACCAAAATGATCTTGGTGTACGCGGGGTCTTGCAAGCGCATCAGCGGTGTGACCAAGTGCGCCGTGCCGTGACTGTCAAACTCACGCAGCATCTGGCGGTGGTAGGCACCGGTGGCATCCATCAGCAGCATGGAGTGCCCGGTTGGCGCAGTGTCTAAGACCACGAAAGCACTGCGCGCCTCACTCACCACGCGTGAGAACGCATGAAAAACGGCGACTTCCTCTGTACAGGGGGACTTGAGGTCTTCCAACATCAAAGCCCTCTCTTGCTCGTTCAGCCCGGCGCCTTTGCTCGCCATGATTTTGTCGACATAACGCTGGGTCTCAACCAGCGGGTCAATCCTGTCCACCCGCAGGCCATCCACCACGCCCTCCAGTGTTCCGGCAAGGTGAGCCGCCGGGTCGGTGGTGCTCAGGTGCACGGTCTTGCCGCGTTGAACCAACCCCAAGGCAAGGGCGGCGGCCACCGTGGTCTTGCCGACGCCGCCCTTGCCCATGACCATGATGAGACCGCGACCGGCCTGTGCCAGCTCATCCGCCAGCGCGGCCAAGCCAATGCCCTGCTTCATTTTGGGCGCCGTGAATGGCGACGCGCTTGTGCTTGCATGCGTCTTGGAATGGAGCAAGGCACGCAGGGCCGGCAGTCCGACGGTGTCGAAGGCGCGCAGCGGAACTTGGTCTTGTGGCAGCCCGCGCAGGTTGTCAGGCATCTCATCCAAGGCTTTGCTTCCCAACGCTTCAAAGGCATTGGCGACCGCATCTGTCTTGTCGCTCGCATGGAACACGCCGTTGACCACCAAGCGTTGGTTGTTCAGACCTAACGCCTTCAGTTCATTGGAGGTGCGGGAAGCTTCTGCAATGGCGCCTTTGTCAGGGCGCGTCACGAGGACGACGGAGGTCAGCGCAGGATTGGACAGGGCGTCGAGGGCCGCCTCAAGCGCAGGTATGAACGAAAGACTCTAGCCGTTGTGGCTTGGTTGCAAGGTGAATACCCCGCTATCGAACAGCGCGGCCATCCATCTTGGAGGTGCGCGGTGATAGATTGCCGCGCTGCGCTCGCAATGACGAAATGTCCGTTGTGGTAACCGCAACGACGGCGGTTTATTGCCGCGCTGCGCTCGCCATGACGCATATGTTGTCACTGCGAGCGCAGCGCGGCAGTCCATCGCTCTTTCAGCAGTACCCATCCGGGTTGCTGCTTTGCCAGCGCCAAGCGTCTCCGCACATATCAGCTAGCGTGCGTGTTGCGCGCCAATTGAGCAGGCTGTGTGCCAGCGTCGCATCGGCATAGCACTGCGCCACATCGCCGGCACGACGCGGGGCAAACTGGCAAGGCACAGGCTGGCCGCTGGCTTGCTCAAAAGCACGCACCACTTCCAGCACGCTGTAGCCCTGGCCGGTCCCCAAATTCACGGTGAAGTTACCCTCTGCGCGCAGCAGCTTTTGCAGCGCCGCCACATGACCCGCTGCCAAGTCTTCCACATGAATGTAGTCACGCACACCGGTGCCGTCGGGCGTGGCGTAATCGCGTCCGTAGACATTCAAAAACGGCCGCTTGCCGACCGCCACTTGGGCAACATACGGCATCAAATTGTTGGGCAGGCCGCTCGGGTCTTCGCCGATCAAGCCGCTGGGGTGCGCGCCCACCGGGTTGAAATAACGCAGCACGCCGACGCGCCAAGCCGGGTTGGAGGCACACAGCGCGCTCAGCATGTCTTCGCACACCAGCTTGGTGTGGCCATACGGGTTGGTGTGGCTGCGCGGAAACTGTTCGGTGATGGGCACCGTCGCCGGATCGCCATAAACAGTGGCGCTGCTCGAGAAAAGCAAGGTCCGGCAATCAGCAGCATCCATCGCCTGCAACAAGCTGACCATGCCGCCTAGGTTGTTGGCGTAGTACTTCAGCGGTTGTGCCACGCTTTCACCCACCGCCTTGAAACCGGCAAAGTGAATCACTGCCGTCATCTTGTAGCGCTCAATCAACGCCTGCACCCGCGCCGTGTCAGCAACGCAGCCACGCTCGCACAACACCGGCTGGCCTGTGAGGCGCAACAAGCGGTCCAACACCACCGGGCTGCTGTTGGAAAAATCATCCAAAATCACAGGTGTCAAACCCGCCGCGTGCAGAGCCAAATACGTGTGGCTACCGATGTAACCCGCCCCGCCGGTCAATAGAACATAACGCATCAATCACCTTTGTTGTGGCAGGAGTTGCCTAGGGTGAATCTTAAGCGCGCCGACCCTGCGGATGAAGCGCGGCAGTCGCTGGTGGCTCGTCATGGCGAGCGTAGCGCGGCCATCCATGACCGATGGATTGCCGCGCTACGCTCGCAATGACGGAATATCAGCTCGCAATGACGGAAGATCAGTTCCCACGGCTGAACTTCTTCACATTGATCAGCGCGAGCGCAATGCCGAACTACAAGCCCAGTTTTTCCCAGCCGGCGTGCCCGAGCTTTTCTAGCGTCTTGATGTTTTCTTCAAAGATTGCTTCGGCTTCCGGGAAGGCCGCCACCGCCCGCTCGACACTGTCTTCGCGCAGCAAATGCAGCATGGCGAAGGGTGCGCGATTGGTGTAGTTGCTGATGTCGTCGGGCTCGGTGCCGTCAAACTGAAACTTCGGGTGAAAACTGGCCAGTTGGATCACGCCTTCAAGCCCGTGCTCCTCGACCACGTCGTCAGCCACTTCGAGGAAATCATTGAAGTCCAAAAAGTCGTCAAACAAGGTGGCGTGAATCAGCAACGTGGTGTCAATCTCGTCGGCCGGCGTGGCCACAAGCAAGTCCAACTCACGGTCTAACTCCTCCAGCAAATCGTCAGCATGACGCGCCCGACTGACCACCAAGCGAACCTGGTTTTTAACGTAAACCGCCTTCGCAAACGGACACAGGTTCAACCCAATCACAGCCGACTCAAGCCAATGACGCGTAGCCGCCAAAACTTCATCTTCATTCATAGAAACAAGCACCTTCCACGCCCAACCAAGCCAGGGCCGCGGGACTGGCTTCGCCAGACCGCAGGCGCAGCGGCCCCCTCGGGGGGCATGAAGCTACACGCAGTGAGCGACCGTGGGGGCTCCAAGCCAGGGCCGCGGGACTGGCTTCGCCAGACCGCAGGCGCAGCGGCCCCCTAGGGGGGCAGCGAACCACACGCAGTGGGGAGCGTGGGGGCATTACTTCAACGCTTTGAAACGCATCCGCTTAGGCTTGGCACCCTCTTCACCCAGACGCTTGCGTTTGTCAGCCTCGTACTCTTGGTAGTTGCCGTCAAAGAACGTCCACTGGCTGTCGCCTTCGGCGGCCAGGATGTGGGTGGCAATGCGGTCCAGGAACCAACGATCGTGGCTAATGACCATGATGGAGCCCGCGAATTCGAGCAGCGCGTCTTCAAGTGAACGCAGGGTTTCAACGTCCAAGTCGTTCGATGGTTCATCGAGCATCAAGACGTTGCCGCCGGCGATCAGCGTCTTGGCCAAATGCAAGCGACCGCGTTCGCCGCCTGACAACATGCCGACGCGTTTTTGCTGGTCTGCACCGTTGAAGTTGAATCGACCGGCATAAGCGCGACTCGGCATGGTGAACTTGCCCACGGTGAGCATGTCGAGGCCGCCGGAGATGTCTTCCCAAACCGTTTTTTCGTTGTCCAAGTCGTCACGGTGCTGGTCGACAAAGGCCATGCGCGCAGTTTTACCAATCGCGACTTCGCCACTGTCTGGCTGCTCTTTGCCGGCAATCAGTTTGAACAGCGTGGACTTACCGGCACCGTTGGGGCCGATGATGCCGACGATAGCGCCAGCAGGCACTTTGAAGCTCAGGTTGTCGATCAACAAGCGTTCACCGAAAGACTTGCTGACGCCTTTGAACTCAATGACTTCATTGCCCAGGCGCTCGGCCACGGGGATGAAAATCTCTTGCGTTTCATTGCGCTGCTGGTATTCGAAATCTGACAGTTCTTCAAAACGGGCCAGACGCGACTTGCTCTTGGCTTGGCGCGCTTTGGGGTTCTGGCGTGACCATTCCAATTCTTTCTTAAGGGCCTTGGCGCGGGCTTCTTCGCCCTTTTGCTCTTGCGCCAGACGCTCGCCTTTTTGGTCTAGCCAACTGCTGTAATTGCCTTTCCAAGGGATGCCGTGGCCGCGGTCAAGCTCCAAAATCCATTCGGCGGCGTTGTCTAGAAAGTAACGATCGTGGGTGATGGCCACGACGGTGCCCGGGTAACGCTGCAAAAATTGCTCCAGCCAGTCGACTGATTCGGCGTCCAAGTGATTGGTCGGCTCGTCGAGCAGCAGCATGTCGGGCTTGGACAGCAGCAGGCTGCACAAAGCGACTCGGCGCTTTTCACCGCCGGACAGAACGCCAATCACGGCGTCCCATGGTGGCAGGCGCAGCGCATCGGCCGCGATCTCAAGCTGGTGCTCGGAGTCCGAACCGGAGGTGGCGATGATGGCTTCGAGCTGAGCTTGTTCAGCGGCCAGCGCGTCGAAGTCTGCGTCAGGTTCACCGTAAGCGGTGTAGACGGCGTCAAGGCGGGCCTTGGCAGCAAAAACGGCACCCATGCCAGCTTCAACACTTTCGCGCACGGTGTGCGCGTCATTGAGCTTGGGTTCTTGCGGCAAATAGCCGATGTTCAGGTTCGGCATGGCCGTGGCTTCGCCCTCAATCTCGGTGTCGAGGCCGGCCATGATTTTGAGCAAGGTCGACTTGCCGGAACCATTGGTGCCCAGCACGCCGATCTTGGCGCCCGGAAAAAAACTCAGCGACACATCCTTCAGGATTTGCCGCTTGGGTGGCACGGTCTTACTGACCTTGTTCATGGTGAAAACGTACTGGGCCATCAGGGATCACTTCTCAAAAAATAGGACGACAAAAAGGAGCAAAAGAGGAGGCTATGTGGAGCCGAAACGACATGTCAAACCAACTGGTGGTTTTTGCCCGAAATACAAGATTATCGTTCCGTGCCACAATACTTAGGTTGTCGGGCTCCAGTTGCCTGCAACATTTGGGCAAACCTTCTCTGACTGAGTTGTGTTTTTAGCCCAACTTCTGACCCCATCTGCCTTTCACTGGCGGGCTGCCTCAAACAAGGCACCCACAGGCCGATCAAAAGCGTCCCAAGGACGCAAAAAAATGACATTTGAAGAATTGAATTTGGCCCCGGCCATTCTGAAAGCCGTGCTTGAGCAAGGCTATGACACACCCACCCCGATTCAGGCCCAGGCTATTCCTGCGGTTTTGGCCGGTACGGACTTGCTGGGCGGCGCCCAGACGGGTACCGGCAAAACCGCAGCGTTCACGCTGCCTTTGCTGCAACGCCTGTCAACAGAGCCACGCCTGACCAACCGACGCGGCGCCAATGCCGTGCGCGCGCTGATCATGACGCCGACCCGCGAACTCGCGGCGCAGGTCGAAGAAAGCGTTCGCACTTACGGCAAGTACCTGGACCTCACCTCGATGGTGATGTTCGGCGGCGTCGGCATGGGCGCGCAAATTGAAAAACTCCGCCGCGGCGTTGACATTCTGGTGGCCACTCCAGGCCGCCTGCTGGACCACGCCAGCCAAGGCACGCTGGACCTGAGCCAAGTGCAAATCTTGATTCTGGACGAAGCCGACCGCATGTTGGACATGGGTTTCATCCATGACATCAAAAAGGTGCTGGCGCTGGTTCCAAAACAAAAGCAAACCTTGCTGTTCAGTGCGACCTTCAGCGACGAGATTCGCGAACTGGCCAATGGCCTGCTGCGTGACCCGGTGTCGATTCAGGTCACACCGCGCAACACCACGGTGCAACGCATCACGCAGACCATTCACCCGGTCGGTCGTGCCAAGAAAAAGGCGCTGCTCACGCACATCATCACGGAGCAAAATTGGAGCCAGGTGCTGGTGTTTACACGCACCAAGTTCGGCGCCAACAACGTGGCGGAACACCTGACTAAAAACGGTATTCCAGCCATGGCGCTGCACGGCAACAAGAGCCAGACCGCCCGCACGCAAGCGCTGGCAGGCTTCAAGAGCGGCGACATTCGCGCGCTGGTGGCCACCGACATCGCGGCCCGCGGTATCGACATTGACGAGTTGCCACACGTGGTGAACTACGAAATCCCGAACGTCAGCGAAGACTATGTTCACCGCATTGGCCGCACCGGCCGCGCCGGCAACAGCGGCGAAGCCGTCAGCTTGGTCTGCTTGGACGAAGAAGGCTTCATGCAAGACATCGAGCGCTTCACCAAGCAAAACATTGACGTGGTGATGGTGCCCGGCTTTGAAGCCGATCCCGACGAACGCGCAGAGCCGCTGGCCATGGGTCGCCAAACGATTTGGGGCGGCCTCGGCAAGCCACCAAGCCGTGACGTGATGCAGGCCGCAGCCAAGGCTGCTCGCTCTGAAATGATGACGCGCATCCGCGAGAACAAACCGCAACAACCTGGCCGTAGCGCTCATGGTGGTGGCGGTAATGGTGGCAACGCCGGCAATGGCGGCGGTAACGGTGGCGGCAATACTGGCCGTGGTCGCAGTGGTGGCAATGGCGGTGGCGGGAACTACGCTGGTAACGGCGGCGGAAACGCTGGTGGTAACGGTGGTAATAACGGCGGTGGACGCGGCCCACGCCAGAACACTGGCTACTCGCAAGGCGGCGGCCAACCCGCTCAGCCACGCATGCAGCAAGCGCAGGCGCCGCGCCAGCGCCCGCAGTCGTTTGACGAAGATGCCCAACCGGCCAGCCATGTTTCATCAGGCTTCCCTTCTTCCGGCCAGCCGACAGGCGGCAACCGCGGTAACTACCGCGGCGGTGGCGGTGGCGGTGGCGGCGGTGGTCGCTCTGGCGGCGGCGGTGGCGGACGTTCGGGTGGTGGTGGCGGGCAAGGCCGTTCCGGCAACTTCGGCTCGTTCAACGGACGTTAATAACAACACGAACGCTAACAGCCTTCGTTAAAAAAGCGGCCTGCTGCGCCCGTCAAGGGAACAGCAGGTCGCTTTGTTTTGGGCTTACAAGTTTAGAAGTAGCGCCGGCTATGACCGGCTCAATCTTTGACAAACAAGGTCACCAGCGCATCGCTGCCGACTTGCTGACTCCAGTGCCCGTGCACCGTGGGGTCAAATACCGCACCAGCGGGCAGCACATCGGCTGAGTAAAAATGCTCACCGGCGTTGAAGATGCGTGAGGCACCGCCTTGCAAGCCAATCTCCATCTGGCCCTGCAAGATAAAAACCCACTGCGGCTGCCCGGTGCAATGAAACTGGCTGCGAAAACCAACCGGGCTTTGGCGCAACTGATAACCCGCAGAGGGAAACACCGGCGACAACATCGACGCAGGAGAACCTTCGGTCAAAGCGACGCTCTCCTCGCGGAATTTGGCCAGGCCATCGGTGTCGGTAAAGAGGACGATTTTGGTGAAGTTCGACATGGCTTGTTCTTTTCAGGGTTGAGTGAGTTCAGACCGATTGTCGTGCGCCCATCAGTCTGAACGAATCCGGGCCCGCAAGACGATGTCTTTCCACAAACGCTGTTGCTGGCCGATGAAGGCGCCAAACTCAGCCGATGGCCCGCCGCCTATGGTCGCGTCTTCGCTGGCAAAGCGTTCCGCAATGGTGGGTGAACGCAAGGCTTTGTAGCATTCCTCTTGAATGCGCTTGACGGTCTCGGGTGGTGTTGCACCGGGCGCCATCACCCCATACCACTGCACCGACTCAAAACCTTTGTAGCCCTGCTCAGCCACCGTTGGCAGGTCAGGCAAAGACGCCAAGCGCTGCGGCGTGCCGGTGGCAATTGCGCGCAACTTGCCGCTTTTGATGAAGGGCAACAACGCGGGCGTGCCAGCCGAAAAAGCCTGGGTTCGACCAGCCAACAAATCCGTCAACGCCGGGCCGGTGCCGCGGTAAGGAATGTGCGTCATGAACATACCGGTGGCCAGTTTCAGGTACTCCATGGCCAGATGACCGGCACTCGCATTGCCGGCTGACCCGTAGTTCAGCTGACCGGGTCGGGCTTTGACGTAGGCGACAAATTCTTTCAGGTTGCGCGCTGGCACATCGGGGTGAATGACGAACAGACTGGGCACTTTGGCCAGTAAAGTGACGGGCACAAAGTCACGGTTCACGTCGTAGCCAGTGTTCTGAAAAATGTAGGGATTCACCGCCATCGAGCCGACATGCCCGAGGATGATGGTGTGGCCGTCCGCCGGTGCCCGCGCAACTTCCTGCATCGCCGGCACCCCGCCACCGCCGCCCTTGTTTTCGATCAACACCGGGCTGCCAAGCTGCTTGGTGAGTTCGTTGGCCACGGTGCGGGCGACGATGTCGGAGGTACCGCCGGGCACAAAGGGCACGATGAAGCGCACCGGCTTGGACGGCCAGCTGGTTTGCGCCGCTACAGACCAAGACAAGGCACTCAGTCCGGCCGCCAGTGGCAATGCGAGACACTGGCGGCGGGTGGCGAAAAATTCATTGTTCATACGTTAAAGCGCTTCACGCCTTCGACTCAAACATCGTGCGGATCGTGTTGGTGAAATGCGGCCGCGTGATGTCGCTCCAAGCCGTGGCGCGCACCGCCAGCCAAGGTGGCGAGGTCAACGCTTGATCCGTCACGAGGTCATAGCAAGCCAGCGAGTGAGGGCCGTGGTCGTGGTTCAACAAGCGCAAAGCCAGAATGCAGCCTTCCACCGCCGCCAGACCGGGCATGTGTTCTTCGTCGTACCAGCGCGAAATCTCTGGCATCCAACCTTCCTCCGGGTCCATTTCGACCACGTAATGAAAGGCCGCGCTCGCGCCGGCAGAACGTCCGGCCGCTTCAAAAACAGTCTCCAACCTAGAGATGCGAACGGTGCTGAAACCCTCACCCTCTGGGGCCCACCAATCGTTCATCGGTGACAAATCCGTGGCTGCGAGCAGGGTTGGGGTGACGAGTCGGGCATAACAGTAAGCAGTCTGTGTCGAGGCCGACCAAGCGACACGGTGCAGGCGCAGCGGCAAGGCGCTCTGCTCGCAAAAATGCGCAAAACGGCTGGCCAAAGTCGCCCGCGCTGCAACGCCGGTCGCACCTGGCTCTGCCGTCAACTGAACCAGAATGAAATCGGTATGCTTAGAAGCTCCCATCATCATGTCAGTGACCAATTTGCAGCGCCACTAAGAAGCGCGACACCATGTTGTAAGCCGCCACGGTGGCGACCAGATCAAGCTGGCCTTGCACATCAAAGTGTTGGCGAACTTCAGCGTACAAAGCGTCAGGCACATCGATGTCGCGCGTCATGGCGTCTGCCAGACGCAGCGCTACACGCTGGGCGTCGGTGAAAGGCGCATCGACCGCCAAGGGCACGCTGCGGCTGGCTTCAACGGCTTCGGCAGAGACGCCTGCGGCGAGTGCATGCGGCACATGCGCATCGAACTCGTAAGGCGCGCGGTTCAACACGGCCACACGCAAAATAACCAGCTCGCGCAGGCCCGCCGGAATGCTATTTCGATTGCGGACAGCAGAGAGCATTTGCTCCCAGCCATGGGCGATCGGCGGGCTGTTGAGCAACACTCGATAAAGATCTGAAATGCGGCCGCGCTCGGCCATGATTTGCGCTTCTTGAGCCGCGAGTTCGGGTTTCGTGCCTGGAATGATGAGTGGAATACGCATGGCGGCTCAATCCGGTTTGATGTTTTTGGCTTTGACGACGCGCGTCCATTTAGCCGTGTCGCTTTTCAACAAAGCGGCAAGTTCAGCCGCAGTCGACGGCGATGGCTCTGCGCCCGAGGCCTGCAGTCGGGCCCGAACTTGCGCATTGTTCAGCGTGCGGCGCACCGCTTGGTTAACGCGTTCCAGATCAGCAGCCGGGATGCCTTTGGCTGCAAACAGCGCGTACCAGTTGTCGGAATCAACGCCTGGAATGCCCATCTCGTTGAAAGTTTTGACATTGGGCAGCAGCGGATGACGTTTGGACGCGGCAATGCCCAGGGCCTTGAGCTTGCCCGCATTGATGTACGAAATCAGGCCCGGAATATCACCAAAAAAACCGGTGACGTGGCCAGCCAAGACATCGTTGATCGCCGGTGCAGCGCCTTTGTAAGGCACATGCAACAAGTTGATTTTGGCGGCGTCGTTCAACAACTCCATCGCCAAATGCGGTACGCTGCCGGTGCCAGACGATGCCATCGCGAAGGGCTTGCTACCCGGCACACGGCTGGCCGCCACCAACTCAGCGCCGTTGGTGAACGGCACGTTGGCACCGACGACCAGCACCTCGACGTTGTTGACCACCAGTGAGACCGGCGCCAGATCACGCTGCGGGTCATACGCCAGCTTGTCATACAGCGCTGGATTAATAGCGACCGCGCCCACGCTGGTCAACCACAAGGTGCTGCCGTCCGGCGTGGCGCGGGTCACAAACTCAGCCGCAATGGCACCATTGCCGCCAGCTTTGTTCTCGACAATCACTTGGTGGCCGAGCTCTTTGCCCAGCGTTTCAGCGATGGTACGGGCGACGAAATCAACCGGACCGCCCGGTGGGAAAGCGACGACCAAACGCGTGATATTCGACTGAGCAGCCACCGGCAAGCTGAAAGCCATTGCCGTGAGCAGCACGGTCAAAGCGGTGCCGATGGCACGGCGCGTGGGGGCAGCGGGACGGTTCAAAGTGGGGTTAAAAATGGTCATGGCTATTTCCTTATTTCTATCAAACATACTTCAGTCGCAGCGCACAGACATGCCGCCGTCGACCACGATCTCAGTGCCCGTCACAAAGCGTGATTCGTCACTGGCCAAAAAGAGAGCCGCGTTAGCCGTGTCGCGGCCGTCACCCATGAAGGGCAGCGGAATGCGCGCTTGGCGCTGGCGCAGCAAGGCTTCGGCATCGCCACCGGCACGTTGTCCGGCCAGCCGGACCTCCACCATGGGCGTGTGCAATTGACCCGGCACCACGGTGTTCACACGAATGCCCTGCTTGGCGTATTGCACAGCCAAAACGCGCGAGAACTGAATCACTGCGGCCTTGGTGGCCGCGTAGGCAATTTGCGCCGCACCCGTCCAACGCAATGCAGACGTCGACGACATGTTGACGATGGTGCCACCACCTTGGGCCAGCATGTGTGGCAACACGTGCTTGCAGGTGAGGAAGACGCTTTTCAGGTTGTGGTCAACCTGCGCGTCCCAGATGTCTTCGCTCATCTCAATCGGGCCGCCTTTGGCCGAACCGCCGACGTTATTGACCAAAATATCGATGCGACCGTACTCGGCGATGCAGGCTTTGACCATCGCCTCGATAGACGCGGCTTGCGTCACGTCGCACAAACCCGTGGCCAAGACGCCACCAGCATCGGCCACGCGCTGCGCGGTTTCGACCAAGGCCGAGGCTTCGCGGTCTACCGCAAAAATCCGGGCGCCTTCTTCGGCAAACCGCACCGCCATGGCACGACCATTGCCCCAGCCGGGACCGACGGATCCGGCGCCTGTGATGAGGGCCACTTTACCGGCGAGTCGACCTTGACTGCGGGTTGTTGAAGCTGTTGAAGTGATGCTCATTCAGTGATGTTCCTTGACAATTTTTAAGCGGTGAATTGATAGAGTGCTTGCGGGTTGCGCACCAGCAACTTGTCCAGCAGTTCCGGGCTTGGCGCGATAGCGGTCAGCCGGTCAACCAGCACGCCGTCGTCAGGCACATGCGTGTGGTTCGGGTGCGGCCAGTCAGTACCCCAGACACATTGATCTGGAAAGGTCTGCACCAGCAAGTTAGCGAGGCGAACACCGTCACCATAAGGCGGCGTCGGGTCAATGCGGTCAATGCCGCTGACCTTGACATGAAACAAGGGGTTGCGCAGCAGGGTCATGAGCGCATCAAAATCAGCAGCATCAGCGCCCAAGGCAGCATCGACACGACCCATGTGATCGATCACCACCGGCACAGCGCTGCGCGACAACGTTGCGGCCAAACTGTGAATCATGCTGCTTTCAAAATGCACCTGAAGGTGCAGGCTCAGCGGTTTGAGTCGCAGCGTGAGTGCGGCCACTTCGTCGGGCGTCGCACCTGCGGACAGGTGCTTCATGAAGTTGAAACGCACGCCCCGAAAGCCCGCCGCAGCGAGGCGTTGGAGCTCTGAGTCGGCCACGTTGACAGGCACCAGCGCCACACCCAGATAATGGCCGCCGCCAGCATGAATCGCATCTTCTACCGCGCGGTTGTCAAAGCCATGGACAGCCGATTGAACGATCACACAGCGCTCGATGCCGAGGTGGTGATGCAAGGCGAAGAGTTTTTCCTTAGGGGCATCCGCAGGCGTGAAATTTCGGCTGGTTGCAAACGGAAATATTGCGGCCGGACCGAACACGTGCACATGGCTGTCACAAGCCCCAGCGGGCAACTTCAGACTAGGAGCCGATGGATTCGGGTTGAACGTGAGGATCGGATGGTCGGTGTTTGTTGTCATGGCGTGGTTTGAATGATCTGTGTCGTTGATAAAAGAATTGTCGGCATAATTGCGACCTCAAATGATGCTTTTTTCAAATAGCTGCTATCAGCCAAACGGTGCGTTGTGGACCTGACACGGCTTCAATATTTTGCAGCAGTGGCCGAGGCCGGTAGTTTCAGCCGCGCTGCCGCTGCGCTGAATCTGTCGCAACCGGCCCTGAGCCGACAGGTCTTGCTGCTCGAAGAAGAGATCGGCCAACGCCTACTGGAACGCCACGGTCGTGGCGCACGCACCACCGAAGCCGGGTCGGCTCTGTTAGCCCATGCGCGTGGCATTTTTGATCTAGCCGAGCGTGCACAAGCCGATATGCGGGAGCGCCAACTCAGCCCCCGCGGCCGACTCACCGTGGGCCTGCCACCGCGCGTGGCGCATGTGCTCACGGCAGATTTGGTCGAACGTTTTCACGCAGAATTTCCTGACGCGGCGATCACCGTGGTCGAAGGTTTGAGCATTCGCCTGCGTGAAATGCTGGTCGCGGGCAGAGCCGATCTGGCGATTATTTTTGACCCCGCGCATTCGCCGCAGCTCCAGCTGGAGACCTTGGTGCGTGAGCCGATGGTGCTGGTCAGCGCCAAGCTTTTGCCAGCCAAGATACGCTTGGTCGACGCGGTCCAGCGCAGCTTGGTGATGCCGAGCGGGCCGCATGCCCTCAGGCAACTGCTCGAGGAGCACACAGCACCGCGCGGCTTGCCGCTGAACCTCTGGGCCGAAGTTGAATCAGTGCAGACGGTCTTGTCGCTGGTGGCGCGCGGGCTGGTCGACACCATCCTTCCGGTCAGCGCGGTAAAGGCCTGGTTGTACGACCAACCCCTGCACGTCGCTGCCATTCATGCCCCAGTGATGCGGAACAAACTGGTGCTGGCCGTGCCCGCCGCCAGACCCGCCACGCGTTTGAGCCGCTATGCCAGCGAGCTGCTGCGCGAATTGGTCATGAAACACTTCGGTTAACGCGGCAGGGCCATCCCGCGCGCAGCCATCTCTTCGCGCAAGCGATCCGGGTAATCGGTGATGAGTCCGTCAACGCCCCAGTCCATCAGCCGTTGCATGTCGGCGCGCTCATTCACCGTCCATGGCACCACCGATAAACCCAAAGCGTGGGCCTGTTTCAGCTGAGCAAGGTCCAACTGTCGCCAATGCGGTGACCAAGTCACGCCCTTGGCAGAACCTGCCGCAGCGCGCACCAGTTTCGGCGTAGAACCGTCATGCGCGCTGAGCCTGTGACCAGCAGTCCAGAGTGCTTCGTTCGGACTACCCGCCACCGGTGGCGTACCTGTCAGGTAGGCAATCCGAATGTCGGGTGCAAGTTGGCGCACGATGTCCAGCGTGCGCCAGTCAAAACTTTGCAACATCACCCGCTCTGTCATACCGGCTTGTCGAATGACCGCCAGCACAGCACGCACAAAAGGCTCAGGGAGCAAGGTGTCGCCAGGGGCATTCGGGTTCAACTTGGTTTCAATATTGAAGTTCAAGTGGCCGGAGCCCAGCGCTTTGACACGCTCAAAAACAGCCGCCAAAGTCGGCACACGCTCACCATCGGCCGCTTGCTGCAGCATGAATTCGCGTGCATAAACACTGCCCGGTTGAAGTCGCCCAACGTCATACGTTTGCAGTTGCTTGAGCGTCATCGAATGGATCAGCGGTCTTGGCGAGGACAACCACTCGCCGCGGGCGTCACGCGCCAAAAGCGGGTTAAGCGCGCTGTCGTGTGACACCACCGGCACGCCATCCGCAGTGATGCCAACATCCAACTCCAACGTATGGACGCCGAGACGCGCGGCAGACTCAAACGCGGTCAGTGTGTTTTCAGGATGCAGACCACGACCTCCGCGGTGGGCTTGCAGATCAAACGCTTGTGCAGCCCCTGACAGGCAGAGCAGTGCCCACACCAGAATTTCTAAGATTTTCATAACATCCGTTCAAAAGCACAGACAAAGCAGCTTGCCGCACAATTGTTGAGTGTGCATGTTTTGCGTTGATTTTTTACACTTTTTTCAGGAGCTCCCCCATGCGACTTCTTCACACCATGCTGCGTGTCGGCAACCTGCAACGCTCGATCGATTTTTACACCGAAATCCTGGGCATGAAACTGCTGCGTACTTCAGAGAACCCTGAGTACAAATACAGCTTGGCTTTCCTCGGTTACGGCAGCAACCCGGACCATGCCGAACTGGAACTGACGTACAACCACGGCATTGACCAATATGAAATGGGCACAGCCTACGGTCACATCGCCCTCGGCGTGCCAGACGCCTACGCGGCCTGCGAGAAGATCAAAGCCTCAGGTGGCAATGTCACGCGTGAGGCCGGCCCGGTCAAGGGGGGCAAGACAGTGATTGCGTTTGTGACGGATCCGGACGGCTACAAAATCGAACTCATTGAGCGCAAGGAAGATGCCGACGGCGCTGGCTTGCGCTGATCGACACGCCGTTACACGGAAGTTTCTAAATCCGTCATTGCGAGCGTAGCGCGGCAGTCCAGAAGCCCGAATTCGAAGCCATGGATGGCCGCGCTTCGCTCGCCATGACGGGAGGGGGTTTGTCATGGCCGGCGGGATAAAAACCATATGTTCATGGAAAGGACCCGTCTTGGCGAGCGTAGCGCGGCCATCCATGACCGCGCACCATCCATGATGGATGGCTGCGCTCCGCTCGCCATGACGGCGGTGGGGTTGCCTCAGCTGCCGCGTTTTAGCTGACTGGCTTCAAGCGCCAGCGCTGTGATTCTTGCCCAATCGCCTTGGGCCACGGCATCAGCAGGTGTCAGCCAAGAACCACCAATGCAGACCACGTTGCTGAGGGCTAAGAACTCAGCGGCATTGGCCAAGCTGACGCCACCGGTTGGACAAAACTTCACGTCGCCAAAAGGTCCACCCCAAGCTTTCAGCATGGCAGGACCGCCGGCTTGCATGGCCGGGAAAAACTTAAGCTCGGTCAAGCCGTCTTCTTGCGCGGACATGATCTCGCTGCCGGTGGCGACGCCTGGCAACAAAGGCAAATCGGTGTCGCGGCAAGCTTGCCCCAGCGAGTGCGTGTAGCCCGGGCTGACGATAAAACGCGCACCGGCCATGGAACAAGCCATCACATCAGCGGCACTGCGGGCGGTACCAGCACCAACCACCGCTTCCGGCACTTCACGGGCAATGGCTTCGATAGAGGCCAAACCTTGCGGCGTGCGCAAGGTGACTTCCAGCATACGAATACCACCGGCCACCAGCGCACGTGCCAGCGGCACAGCGTGGGCGACATCGTTTAGCACGATGACCGGAATGACGGCAGCGTCTTGCATCACCTGCAGGGCCGTCAAGCGGCTGAGTTCAGTCTTGTTCACAACCATGACATGGCTCCTTCTTCTGCTGTCAACGCCTGTCTGCGCATGCCGGAAAACAGTTCACGCCCCATACCCAACGCATTGCTGTCGCGCAGCGTCTCCGGCATCTCGGCGACAGGTCGTGCGGCCCAATCAGCATCGCTCAGCAACACGCGCAACTCGCCGGTCAGGCTGTTGAGCAAGATCAGGTCGCCGTCCCGGACTTTCGCCAACGGGCCACCTGAGGCTGCCTCGGGCGAGACATGGATGGCAGCGGGCACCTTGCCCGAAGCACCGCTCATGCGGCCGTCGGTCACCAGCGCCACTTTGAAACCCTTGCCCTGCAACACCGACAAGGGCGGCGTGAGCTTGTGCAGCTCAGGCATGCCGTTGGCTTGCGGTCCTTGCCAGCGCACCACGCAAATCACATCGCGGTCTAGCTCGCCAGCGTTAAAGGCGGTGTGCAGGTCTTCCTGTGAATCAAAAACACGGGCTGGCGCTTCAATCACATGACGGTCTTCCGGAACCGCCGAGACCTTGATGACGCTGCGGCCGAGATTGCCTTGCAGCAACTTGAGTCCACCGGTCGCGCTGAAGGGCTGACTGGCTGGCCGAACAATCGTCTCGTCTTTGGAGGCATCGACATGATGCCAAGCCAGCGCGCCGTCAACCAGCGCCGGTTCACCCGTGTATTCACGGATGCCGCCTGGGCGTACCGTCAACACGTCCTCGTGCATGAAGCCGCCATTGAGCAGTTCTCGAATCACAAAACCCGTGCCGCCCGCGGCTTGGAACTGGTTCACATCGGCGCTGCCGTTGGGATAAACATGCGTCAACAAAGGCACGACGTCTGACAGCTTTGAAAAATCGTCCCAGTTGATTTGGATGCCGGCCGAATGCGCCACGGCAACCCAATGAATCAGGTGGTTGGTTGAGCCGCCGGTGGCCAGCAGCGCGACCATCGCGTTGACGATGGCGCGCTCATCTACGACCCGGCCAATGGGTGGACACTTGGCCCCCACGCTTGCCACTCTGTGTGCTGCGCTGCCCCCCGAGTGGGCCATTTTTCCTAGGGGCGGCCCGTCGGAAAATAACGCAGCTTTAGTGGCTTTGCCCAGCACCGTGCGCGCAGCTTCGCGGGTCAACTCGTCACGCAGGTCACCGCCGGGGGCCACGAACGACGTACCAGGCACTTGCAGGCCCATCGCCTCGAGCAGCATCTGGTTGCTGTTGGCAGTGCCGTAGAACGTGCAGGTACCGGGGCTGTGGTACGACTTGAGTTCGGCGTCCATCAGCACATCGCGGCCTGCCAGACCCTGCGCCACCAGTTCGCGGACGCGGACTTTTTCTTTGTTGGGTAGACCCGTTGGCATCGGGCCAGCGGGCACAAACACCGTCGGCAAATGACCAAAATGCAGCGCACCAATCAACAGGCCCGGCACGATCTTGTCGCAAACACCGAGCATCAGCGCACCGTCAAACATGTCGTGGCTCAAGGCGACAGCAGTCGCCATGGCGATGACGTCGCGGCTGAACAGACTCAGCTCCATGCCGGTCGTGCCTTGAGTCACGCCATCGCACATGGCCGGAACGCCACCGGCGACTTGAGCCGCAGCGCCATGCAAGCGCGCCTCGCGCTTGATCAGGTCAGGATAGGTTTGCATCGGCGTGTGGGCAGACAACATGTCGTTGTAAGCGGTGACGATGCCGATGTTGGGGCGGCGCTCGGTGACAACTTTGAAACGGTCGTCCAGCGGCATGCCGGCCACGGCGTGAGCCACATTGCTGCAACCCATGCGTTCAGCATTGACAGCGCGTGTGGCCGCACCGTCAAGCCGCTTCAGATAGGCGCTGCGGGAAACGCGGCTGCGTTCGCGGATCTGCTCGGTAACGTCGGCGACGGTCGAATGTAGAGTCATGAATTCCAAAGTTCGTGAAAATGAAGTGGGCACTTTATTACTCCTTCCATCCTACTTCCTTAAGCCGCCGCTGGACAGGCCGCAGGAACAAAGTGGTTACCAAAGCAGCTCCGAAAAATGCCAAAAACCGCGACAATTCACTGTAAAGTTCAGTTGTGAAAAATCCCCCGCACGCTCAACTTGAAGCCACGCGCGACCCCGCCGCGATGCTGGCGAATTTTTTACAGCACTGGGGGGGCCGAGAAGACCTCTGGATTTTTGCTTACGCCTCACTGATCTGGCGGCCGGATTTTGAATTTTCCGAACAACGTCCGGCCAAGCTGCACGGCTGGCACCGCGCCTTGAAAATGTGGAGCCGCGTCAACCGCGGCACGCCCGCTGCGCCGGGCTTGGTGTTTGCGCTGTTGTCGGGTGGCACTTGCAAAGGCGTGGCCTACCGCGTGCCCCGGCAAGAAGTCGCGGCTGTGGTGAGCAAGCTCTGGCTGCGCGAAATGCCCACTGGCGTGTATGACGCGCGCACGCTGCGTTGCGAGACACATCAAGGTCAGGTGCCGGCGCTGGCTTTTACGCTGTCTAGGCGCAGCCCCAACTTCACCGGGGAACTCAGCCCAGCGCATTACAGACAAATTTTTGCCGACGCAATAGGCCGCTACGGCAGCACACGTGACTATGCCCTGCAAACTCTGGAGAGCTTGCAGCGCATCGGCATCCATGACACCGCGCTGGCCAAACTGATCAACTCAATTTAAAGGGCAACTCGCGCTGGGTCTTGCCGGTCAACACAGCGACGGCGTTGGCAAAAGCCGGTGCCAGCGGCGGCAAACCGGGTTCGCCCAAGCCGGTTGGAGAGTCTGCACTTGGCACGATGAAGACAGCCATCGAAGGCATGTCGGTGATGCGCGGCACCGGAAAGTCACCGAAGTTGCTTTGCTCAACCACGCCGTCTTTCAAGGTGATGGCCGCACCGGGCAGGCACATCGACAAGCCCATCAAAGCGGCGCCTTGAATCTGCGCCTCGATGCTGGTCGGGTTGATGGCCAGATTGCAATGCACGCCAGCCGTGACGCTGTGCAGGACAGGTGTTTTGTCTTTGACCGAGGCCTCGACAACATAAGCCACCACGGTATCGAAAGACTCGTGCACCGCCACGCCCCAAGCGCGACCTTCTGCCAGCTTACGCTGGCCATAACCGGATTTGCTGACGGCCAACTGCAGCGCGGCGGCATGGCGCGGATGCTTGGTGCCGTACTGTTTCATGCGGTAAGCCACCGGATCTTGCCCGGTGCTGCGGGCGACTTCGTCGATCAAGGTTTCCATGACGTAAGCGGTGTGGGTTGATCCCACACTGCGCCACCACAAGACCGGTACATTGTCAGCTGGATGATGCGCCGACAAACGCATCGGCACGTCATATGGCCCTTTCATGCCTTCGACCATGGTGCTGTCGACGCCGTTCTTGATCATGAAGCCTTCGAAGGGTGTCCCGGCGGCAATGGATTGACCGACGATGACGTGGTCCCAAGCCAGAATCTTGCCTTGCGCATCAAAACCGAGCTCAGCGTGGTGCACATGCATCGGACGGTAATAGCCGCCTTTGATGTCGTCCTCGCGGCTCCATAGCGTACGCACCGCAACGTTCAATCCGGCAGCGTTCGCCGCTTTGGCAATGCCACAAGCTTCAAAAACGTATTCACTGCTTGGAATAGCGCGACGACCAAAACCACCCCCGGCCATTTGCACATGCATGGTGACATTCTTTGGCTGCAGTCCCAAGACCTTGGCCGCAGCCAAGGCGTCAAAGCCCGGCATCTGCGTGCCGACCCACAGTTCAGCCTTGGCATTGGCGCCTTGGCCGCTGACTTGCACCGTGCAATTCAGAGGTTCCATAGGCGCATGCGCGAGGTAAGGAAAGACAAACTCAGCGCTGATTTTTTTCGGTGCCGCGGCGAGCGGGCTGACGTCTGCACTCAGATGAATCGCCCCGGTCGTTTTAGCCAGCGCGCGGTAGTTGGCAAGTTGCTTGACGCTGTCGACTTTACCGACCTTGTCGGTCTGCCAAGTGACCTTCAGCGCATCACGGCCTTGCTTGGCCGCCCAGTAACCTTCGGCCACCACGGCAACGCCTTCGCCGCCGCGGTCCAGGGGCACACGCAGCACAGCCTTGACGCCAGCAATAGCGAGAGCCGCTGCATCGTCAACTGAAGCGACCTTGCCGCCAAACACCGGCGGACGCGCGATCACCGCCGTCAGCATGCCGGGCAGACGCACGTCAATGCCATAGTCCTGCGTGCCGGTGGATTTTGCCCGTGCATCGAGTCGGCCTGTGGGCTGACCAATGATGCGGAATTGACTCGGGTCTTTGAGCGTGACTTTTTCGGGCACGGGAAGGGCCATCGCGGCTTGCGCCAGTTCACCATAGCTCAGGCGTTTGCCACCGGGGCCGATGACGACGCCCTTTTGTGTGCGCAAGTCACTGGCCGGGACACCCCATTGGGCGGCAGCTGCCGAGACCAGCATGGCGCGTGTGCGGGCACCGAGTTCACGGTACTGGGTGTATGAATTTTTGATAGAGCCGGAACCGCCGGTGATGTGAACACCCATGGCCGGGTCGACATACGCCGCGTCGGCATTGCCGTGCTGGCTGTGCACCATGGCCCAGTCGGCGTCCAGCTCTTCGGCCAGGATCATTGGCAAACCGGTTTGCACGCCCTGCCCAAAATCGAGCCGGTTGAGGGTGACCATGACTGCGCCGTCACGCGCAATGCTGACGAAGGCCGAAGGCTGTTGTGTTGGCTTCAGGCTGTTGGCGACAGCTGAGGTTGCGGTTGGTGAAGCTGCGCTTTGCGCTTGTGCCAACACCGGAAAAATGCCGAGTGAAAAACCACTGGCACTGGCCAGCTTTAAAAAGCTACGGCGCGGGACGCCTGTATTGACTTCGGCTTCAGTCGTGCCTTGCGCTTTGCGCAACATATTTTGCAGGCCCTGAGGCATGCTTTGTTGCAATTGTTCGGTCAAGCTGGCTGGATTGGTTGGAATGTACATAGAGGTTTCTTTCAAGCCAGTGCCACTGCGGCGTCTTTGATGGCGGCGCGGATTCGCACGTATGTGCCGCAGCGGCAAATGTTGCCGGCCATGGCCGCGTCGATGTCAGCGTCCGTGGGTTTGGTGTTGGTCTTGAGCAAGGCGGTGGCGCTCATGACTTGGCCGCTTTGGCAATAGCCGCACTGGGCGACGTCGTGCTTGACCCATGCGTCTTGCACGGCCTTGCCGGTGCGGTCGCTGGCCAGCGCTTCGATGGTGGTGATTTTTTGACCCACCGCGGCCGACAGCGGCGTCACGCAAGAGCGAATGGCCGAGCCATTCAGGTGCACGGTGCATGCACCGCACATGGCGACGCCGCAGCCGAACTTGGTGCCGGTCATGCCGAGGGTGTCACGCAGCGCCCACAAAATCGGGGTCGAAGGATCAGCGTTGACAGGGGTGTCTTTGCCATTGATATTGACGGTAAGGATGGCCATTGAAAAAATCCAGAATGAGTGAAAGGAGCGAAAGTTAGCATAGTCGTTCACCTGCTAAAGAGCCTTGGCCCCAAGCAACAGACCCGGGAGTTGACTGGCCTTTACCACCCGCTTGAATGAAGCGGTCACAATTGTGTTCATGACCCGTCCTCCCCTTCCTCTGGCCGACCTGCGAAAAAGCTACGAGAGTGCCGAGCTGCACGAAACCGCCTCGCACGCCGACCCGCAGCAACAGTTCAGCCTATGGCTGGACCAAGCCATCAGTGCGCAAGTGCCTGAGCCGAACGCCATGACCTTGGCCACGGTCGACAGCCAGCAACGGCCGTCAACGCGGATTGTGCTGGTCAAGGCTCTAGATCCGCGCGGTATTGTCTGGTTCACCAATTACGACAGCCGCAAAGGCCAGCAACTGGCGGCCAATCCGCAGGCGGCTTTGCAGTTCCATTGGGTTGAGCTGGAGCGGGTCGTGCGCATCGAAGGTCGGGTTGAAAAAATCGCGGAACAAGAAAGTGACGATTACTTCAACAGCCGGCCACTGGACTCCCGGATAGGCGCGTGGGCCAGCCCGCAAAGTCAGGTGATTTCAGGGCGCGCAGTGTTGGTGGCGAATGCGGCCAAGTACGCGGCGAAGTTTTTGCTGCAACCACCAAGGCCACCGCATTGGGGCGGCTATCGACTGCTGCCGGAGCGCTGGGAATTTTGGCAAGGCCGGCCCAGCCGCTTGCATGACCGCCTGCGCTATACGCCGCGAGACAGCGGCTGGTTGCGCGAGCGACTGGCACCTTGAAAGACCGCGACGTCCTAAGCTGATGAGCCGTCAGGAAGTTAACGGCAGCAGCTTTTCAATAACCTGAGAATCGACTGCAGCCAACTGCGCAGCAGACACCAGCCAAGGTGCAATTTCTGCCAGCGGGACCAGCACAAAAGCGCGCTGCGCCATTCGCGGATGCGGAATCACCAACTGGGCTGAATCCATCTGAGCGCTGCCATACAACAAGATGTCGAGGTCTAGCGTGCGCGGCGCATCGGGGTAAGGCCGTTCGCGGCCGGCGGCGAGTTCAAGCGCTTGCAAATGCAGCAGCAGATCGGGCGCGGTCAAACCGGTGGCTATCGCGGCGACGGCATTGATGTAGTCCGGGACTGTGGCCGATATTGGACGCGAAGGATCCCTGGCGATGGGTGCGGTGCGGTACAGGCTGGAGCAATGAGTCAGCCGCGTCAGCGGCAATTGACCCAAGGCCTGCATGGCTTGTTGCACGCTGCGCTGCGCTTGACCTAAGTTTGCACCAATGGCGATGTACGCCGTGACATCAGTCAACACAGACATCGAAGCCATCGCAATGGGCGCAGGATCAGTGTTCAGCCGAGCTGTCTGACGATGGGCTGGCCACGGCCGCACCACCCTCACGATTGACTGGCTTGCGGCGACGGCGGCGTTTTTTAGCTGGTGCTGCGTCACCCATCTCGCCGGGTTCTTGGTCTTCGCTGGACTCCAGAACGGCTGAAGCTTCTCGCTCACGGCCAAGGGCCGGCGCTGGTCGATCGGCCTCCACACGCCTGACGCGGCTGCGCGGTGTCTGTGGCTTTTGCTGCTGAGCCAGACGCACTTGCTCGACCATCTCGTGACGCTCATCGTCGTAGGCCGTGCTGAACTTTTCCCACCACTCGGACAGCTCGGTGTCGATCTCGCCGGTCTGCGCCCGCAGCCGCAAAAAGTCGAAGCCAGCGCGAAAGCGCGGCTGCTCCAACATCGAATAGGGTGAGCTGCCGGTGCGCTTTTCAAAGCGTGGCTGCATGCTCCAGATCTCGCGCATGTCGATGCCAAGCTTGCCGCGGCCAGAGACATCGCCGATCTTGGCATTGAAGGCATCGTCAATCGCGTCTTGCAGCGCTGGCATCACATGCTCGCCGCGCTTGCAACGACGAGCCCAACCTTCGCGCACATCAGTCCATAGCACGCAGGCCAGCAAGAAGCTAGGCGCCACCGGTTTGCCTTCGCCAACGCGGCGATCAGTGTCTTGCAATGCCAGTTTCAAAAACGGCTCGTCGGCACTCTCGACCACGATGTCGAGGAGCGGGTAAATACCGGTGCCGAGACCCAGGAATTTGAGCTGCTCAATGCTGGCCAGCGAATGGCCGGTCTGCAGGAGCTTGAGCATTTCGTCGAACAAACGGGATTGCGGCACGTCGGCCAACAGGCTGCACATTTCGCGCAGTGGGGCGACGGTTTTGTCTTCAAACTTGAAGCCCAGCGCGCTGAGCTTGGCCGAAAAACGCACGGCGCGAATGATCCGCACCGGGTCTTCACGGTAGCGCGTAGCCGGGTCACCGATCATGCGCAAAATACGTTTTTTAGAGTCGCGAATGCCGTTGTGATAGTCGACCACGATGTGTGTTTCGGGGTCGTAATACATGGCGTTGATGGTGAAGTCACGGCGCGCAGCATCATGCTCCATCGAGCCCCAGACGTTGTCGCGCAGCACCCGGCCTGACGAATCAACGGCGTGTTTCATGCCGGCGAGTTGACTCTTGCTGGTGCGCTCATTGCCGCCGACCTGCTCAGCTTGGCTGCTGTCAAGATTCGCCCGAAAGGTCGAGACCTCGATCACTTCATGCTCACGGCCGCGGCCGTAGATGACGTGAACAATCCGAAAACGCCTACCAATGATGAAGGCCCGACGAAACAGCGGCTTGACCTGTTCGGGGGTGGCGTTGGTCGCAACGTCAAAGTCTTTGGGCCTGAGGCCAACCAGCAAGTCACGCACGGCACCGCCGACGATATAGGCTTCGTAACCGGCGTCCTTGAGCGTGCGTACCACGTCCATGGCGCGCTCGTCGACCAAGGCGGGGTCAATGCCATGCTCTTTGGGGCCGACTTCAAGGCGTTTGCCGTAAGGCGATTTTTTGGCGCGCGAGGCGCCTGTGGGCGTGCTGGCAGTCTTGCCGAACAGCTTGTCGATGAATTTTTTGATCATGAAATGCTAAGTGAACAGCTCAAGTATGCGCCATTGGCGCTCAGTGGCGACAGCCCGCAGGGCCGCGTCAGGGTTGGTGGCCACCGCATGGGTGACCTTTTCAAGCAGGGCCAGATCGTTGATCGAGTCCGAATAAAAAACTGTCTCAGTGCTCTGCCAGTCGAGCTGGCGATCTTTCAGCCAAGCCTCGACCCGCGTGACTTTGCCTTCACGAAACGACGGCGTACCATGGATTTCACCGGTCAATTCACCCGCTGCATCGCGGGCCAGTTGCACCGCGATCAGGTCGGGCACACCGAACGCATCCGCGATCGGCCGCGTGACGAATTCGTTGGTGGCGGTGACGATGACCACCAAGTCACCCGCCGCCTGATGGGCTCGCACCAACGCCAGCGCTTGCGGCTGAATGGCCGCTTGCACCACCGTCTGCATGAAGGCGGCGTGCGCCTCGGCAGACTTGGCAGCACCCTGCTGGCGCATCGCCAGTGTGGCAAACCGCACATAAGCATGGATGTCCAGCGTTCCCGCTTTGTAGTGTTCGTAGAACTCAGTGTTACGTAGCTTGAATTCAATACTGTCGCACCAGCCCAAGGCCAGTGTGAACTCGCCCCACTGGAAGTCGGAGTCCATCGGGATCAGCGTGTGGTCGAGGTCAAACAGCGCTACTTTTGTCATTGGTTGTCCAGCATCGATTTGATCAGCGGAATGGTGATGGCGCGCTGAGTTTGCAAAGAGTAGCCGTCGAGCTGGTCTAGCAGTTGCATCAGGTTACCGAGGTCGCGGGAAAAGCGGTTGAGGATGAAATCCATCACCTCATCGCCCAGAAAAACACCGCGGGCATCAGCTTCTTGACGCAGCACGGCGCGACGTTCAGCGTCGGTCAGCGCGTGCAGCGCAAACACATGACCCCAACCAAGGCGGGTGCGCAGGTCTTCACGCAAGGCCAAATCAGCCGGTGGCAAAGCGCCCGCCGCCAAGACGCAGCGCGGTTGGCCGTCGGCCGCGCTCATGGCGTTAACAAACCAGTTGAAAGCGGCCTGCTGCTGCCCGGCGGTGTAAAGGTGGCAATCGTCCATCAGGACGGCGACCCAGCGTTCGTCAAACTCGGGCGGTTCCAGCACCGACGCATCGAGCCAGCCGACCGTGGCGCCCTGCTCGCAGAGCACCTCGGCAAAGGCTTTCAACAAATGACTTTTGCCGCTGCCTGCTTCACCCCATAAATAGGTGGGCACCGGCGAGCGCAGACTATTACCCGCCCAGAGTTGCAGGTGCTTGAGAGCCGCCTCGTTGGGACCGGCGAAGAAGTTTGCAAATGACGGCGCCGAAGCCAAGCCAATATCCAAGGCGATCTGCTTCATGCCATCCGGGCGGCAGCGGCGCGATTAGAAGAAGGTATGAACTGCATAAAGTCGGAAAAGGGTAAGCCCTTAGAATCTTGTCTTCGATTCTATCGGGCTTGTTACTGTATTTAACCGGCCTGACCTTTAGCCAACAGCCACGCCGCCACCCGGGCCGGCGACAACCAAATTCATCAGCATGAGCCAATCCCCACTTTCCTACAAAGACGCCGGCGTTGATATCGACGCAGGCGACGCCCTGGTTGAGCGCATCAAACCCTTGGCTAAAAAGACCATGCGCGAAGGCGTCTTAGCCGGTATTGGCGGCTTTGGCGCGCTGTTTGAAGTGCCCAAGCGCTACACAGAGCCGGTGCTGGTCAGCGGCACCGACGGCGTGGGCACCAAGCTACGGCTGGCGTTTGAATGGCAAATGCACGACACCGTCGGCATTGATCTGGTGGCCATGAGCGTCAACGACGTGCTGGTGCAAGGTGCCGAGCCGCTGTTTTTTCTGGATTACTTTGCCTGCGGCAAGCTCGACATTGACACCGCTGCAGCGGTGGTCGGCGGCATTGCACGCGGTTGTGAGTTGTCGGGCTGCGCCTTGATCGGCGGCGAAACCGCTGAAATGCCAGGCATGTACCCGGATGGTGAATACGACTTGGCCGGCTTTGCCGTCGGTGCGGTCGAAAAATCCAAAATTTTGACTGGCCAGAACATTGCGGCGGGCGATGTGGTGCTCGGCTTGGCCTCCAGCGGCGTGCACTCGAACGGCTTCAGCTTGGTGCGCAAGTGCATCGAGCGCGCTGGCGATCAGCTGCCAGCCACCTTGGACGGCAAACCTTTTAAAGAAGCGGTGATGGAACCCACGCGCCTGTACGTTAAAAATGTGCTGGCAGCGTTGGCGGCGCACCCGATCAAGGCGCTGGCCCACATCACCGGCGGCGGCTTGCTGGAGAACATTCCACGCGTGTTGCCGGACGGCATGGCGGCTCATCTGCGCAAAGGCAGCTGGCCACAAACCGAGCTGTTCGCTTGGTTGCAAAACACTGCCGCCATTTCCGACTTTGAAATGAACCGCACCTTCAACAACGGCATTGGCATGGTGGTGGTGGTCGACGCCGCCAACGCCGCAGCCACCGCACAAATGTTGCGCGAAGCCGGCGAAAAAGTCTTTGAAATCGGCGTGATCGCCGCACGCGGTGAAGGCGCGGCGGTCGTTGTCAGCTAAGGTCTCTGCGCTGACGCTGGCGATTTAAGTTTCGCTAGGATTTTTTCCTGCAAGCTGCTGTAGCGCTCAGCCCGCGGGCCACCGATCTGCACGGCTCGCTTGATTGCTTCTTCAGCCTCCGGCAAACGCCCCTGCTCAAGTCTGACTTGCGCCAGATTGTTCCAGGCATCGGCAAAATCGTCATGTTCCTGGGTCGCTGACTCAAAACGGGCCGCCGCCTCTTCTTGTTGCCCCAAGGCATAGGCGGCATTGCCCAGACCGATCATGGCGGCACGCTGCCCGGGCCAAGCCTTCAGGGCGGTCTTGTAAGCCACCTGCGCGGCGGCTGGCTGCACCCTTTCCAGCCCGGCCGCTGCAGCCGCGAAACGCTCAGCTTGCGCGGTGGCCGGCAAACGCTCTGGCGGCAAAGCCACCATAGCCCAATGCTCGGCGCGGGCCCAGGTTCTTTCAAACGTGAACAGCGACATCTCCAGCCGCTCAGTCACGCCGGAGTGCAGCACGACCGTGTTGCGCGCACGGTCAAAACCAATCACCACGGCGTAGTGCCAGATCGGGTACACCTGCAACGAGAGGTTTTGAAAGACCAGCACCGGGTTGCCACTGGCGACCTCACGCAACAGGTCTTCGAGTTGAGGGCGCAGCGTGTACCCCACCAGAGCTTGGCGCCGGGTGGCCGTCAGCATTTCGACCTGAAAAGAGCCCTTCCGACCTGGCACGTACACCTGCGCGGTCAGCTCATCAGGCAGCACTTTTATGCCGGCGTGTTGCGCCACCATGGCCAAGGCGGCGGGGCCACATTGGAAGTCATCTTGGGGGAAAAACGGCACGCCTGGAACGCTTGCAACTATCGGCAACGCTAATTTGGGCTGAATCGTCGCCTCGCTGGAACCTTCAACTGCGGCGACGCCCGCAGCTCCACTTGTGGCGATGGGAAAGTCGCGTGCGAGTTGACTCACTTGAGGTGTCGCGCAGCCGGACAGAATGAGCACGACCGTAACGAAAAACCCCGCCAAGGCGGGGTTCCATTGGAACGAGCGGCTCTCAGGGCCGTTCATCGAACCGATCGGGTGAAGGGAAATACTTTGGTCAGACCCATGATGTCGGTGACCAGCAAGACGATGAAGACGGTGAAGATGACACCGATCACGCCAGCGCCGGCAGGTGCCTGCTCAACACGCGAGGCCAATTGAGCCACTTCGGCATCGGTCATGGCGTGCACACGTTCAGTGGCCGCTGCGCTGCTGACGCCCTGACCTTCAAGCTCAGCGCGGACATCATCACGGCTCAAAAATGCCGTGACTTTGTCGCGGTTGCTCTCGGCCAAAGCCGATGGCACGGCGGCGACTTCTTCTGTCGAGACCAAGCCTGCGTGGGCAGCCATTGGCAAGCCCATCAACGTGGTGCTGGCAATGAGCATGGAAGCAATCAGGCGTTTAAGTGAGTTCATGTGGAAATCCTTGAATAGAGGTTGTGATGGACAGTCCAGCCTGAAATAGCTGAAATCATCCGGATAAATAGGCCTATCGTTATAACGATTGAAGACACTCTAACTCAAAATAAATTTAAAAGTGTTTACTTACGAATTATTTCGATTTAACCGCGGGCGCGACGTAAATCAGCCATCCGATCAGCCACTTCGTCCAAATCCAGCGCGTCTTCCGCGTGCGCCAAATACGTTTCCAAGTCAATCAATGCACGCTCCGGCTCGCCTTTTTCGGCCAGCGCCAAACCACGGTCGCGGTGCTCCGACCAAGCAGTCGGATGCAGCACCAACAGACGGTCCAGCACAGCGATCAGGCGCGGCCAGTCTTCTTGCGTTTTGTGAATATCTTTGAGGTTGCGCAACATGCGCTCAATGATGTCGCGCGGCTCGGCCGCTTGCAAATAAAGGCCGATGGGCACCTCAGAGTCATCGGCCAATGCATTGCGCTGACGATAAGGTTCCAGCCGCTCGGCCAACTCTTCCCGACTCAGCGACTGGCCGGTGAATGGGTCTATCACAACCTGTCCTTTGGGCAAGTTCACTTTGACCATGAAGTGACCGGGAAAAGCCACGCCACGCGCATTCAAATCCAGGCCAACCGCCAACTCCAGCCACACCACCGCCAGCGTGATCGGGATACCGCGGCGGCTTTGCAGCACGGCATGGAGAAAGCTGTTGTCGGGATCGTAGTAATCGTTGACGTTGCCGCCAAAGTTGAGGTCACGAAAGAAGAACTGGTTCAGCACCCGTAGTTTTTGCAAGGCTGATGCATCGGGTGGCAGGCGCCGTTTCAAGCGGGCCAGCAACTGATCCACTTCGCCCAGTACTTGCTCGACATCCAGATCAGGGTATTCGTCTTGAGCCAAGCTGACAGCGGCTTCGAGCAGCGGAAAATGCTCGTCGCTTTGCACCAAACTTGAAAAATATTGCAGCGGGGATGGAACTTCGAATTTCAATTGCATGTCGCTACTTTCTCACAAGTTCGGACAGATCGCGTGCAAGGTCTAGGTTCTGCCCAAAGTGATCAGCGCCCAAACAGTTTGCGCACCTTCAGGCCGGTGGCCCGCAAGGCCGAAAAATAAAGCACGGCCGAACCCAATAAGACCAGCGACAACAAGCCAATGCGTTGGCCGTAAAGACTGCGCAAGCCCGTCCAACTCACAGCGCTGGCGGCCCACCACAGAAAAGTTGCCAGCAGCGCACTGGCAAAAACAACCTGCATGCCAAAACGACCCCAGCCAGGCAGCGGCTGGTAACTGCCTCTGCGGATCAGACCAATTAACAGCCAGCTCGCATTGATCAGCGCGCCAATACCAATCGCCAGGGCCAAACCTGCATGCTGAAAATACGGCACCAGCACCAGGTTGAGCAATTGCGTGAGGACAAGCACCACGATGGCGATGCGCACCGGCGTCTTGATGTCTTGGTTGGCATAAAAACCGGGGGCCAAGACCTTGATGGCGACCAGCCCAAGCAGGCCCAAGCCGTAACCCATGAGCGCGTGCGTCGTCTGCAGCACATCGGCGTCCGTGAACGCGCCGTAGTGGTACAGCGTGGCCACCAAAGGCTGTGCAAACGTCAGCAATGCCACCGCGCTGGGGACGGCCAGCAAGACCACCAAACGCAAGCCCCAATCGAGCATGGCGGAGTATTTTTGCGCATCGTTTGCGGCGCGGGCACCGGCAAGTTGCGGCATCAACACAACACCCAGGGCGACACCGAGCATGGCCGTCGGAAACTCCATCAAGCGGTCGGCATAGGTCAGCCAACTGACGCTGCCGGCTTGCAAATGCGACGCGATTTGGGTGTTGATGAGCAACGAGATTTGCGCCACACTGACGCCGAGCAAGGCCGGCAACATGAGCTTGGCAATGCTGCGTGTAGCCGGATCACCCCAAGCTGTGCGCACACCCGACAAGCCCAGACTGATCTTGGGCAGCAAACCCAGCCGCAGCAGCGCCGGGATCTGCACGACAAGCTGCAGCAAGCCGCCGAGCATGACGCCAGCGCCCAGCGCATAGACCGGCTCAAGGCCCAGGGTTTTCAGCCAGGGCGCGCCGAACCAAGCGGCCGCAATCATGCTCAGATTCAACAGCACCGGCGTGGCGGCAGGGACGGCAAACCGCTTCCAGGTGTTGAGCACACCGGCCGACAAAGCCACCAGCGACATGAAGCCGATGTAGGGAAACATCCAGCGCGTCATGACAACGGCTGCGTCAAAACCGCGTGGGTCTTGCTGCAAACCGCTGGCCATCGCCCAAACCAACAGCGGCGCAGCAGCCACCCCCAGCACACAGGTCAACAACAACACCCAGACCAGCAAACTGGCGACTCGGTCAATCAGCAAACGCGTGGCGTCCTCCCCCTGACTCGCTTTGGTAGCAGCCAGCACAGGCACAAAAGCTTGGCTGAAGGCACCTTCGGCGAACATGCGCCTGAACAAATTAGGAATGCGAAACGCCACATTGAAGGCGTCCGTCATGGCGCTGGCGCCAAAAGTAGACGCGATCAGCAGTTCACGCGCCAGCCCCGTGATGCGAGACACCAGCGTGAGCAGGGAGACAGTCGAGGCGGATTTGAAAAGTGACACAGCACGAGTTTAAGGGCTGACGAAATTCCCGCCGGGCTGCCCCAAGGGGATTTGTACGCCCTCGGGGGCAGCAAAGTACACGAAGTGACGAGCGTGGGGGCCAACAACCACCGTGGCATATAATCGTGGGCTTTGCTGCATCATCCACAGACTCCTCCCTAGGATTAAAGGAATTTATATATGGCCACCGCCAAACCCAAGAAAAAAAACCCCCGCCTTGCTTCCGGCCGTAAACGCGTTCGTCAAGACGTCAAACTGAATGCTGCGAACACCTCGCTGCGTTCGAAATACCGCACTGCCGTGAAGAACGTTGAAAAAGCCGTTTTGACCGGTGACAAAACCAAAGCTGCAGAACTCTTCGCCAAGGCGCAGAGCATTGTGGACACGATTGCCGACAAGGGCATCTTCCACAAAAACAAGGCTGCTCGTGACAAGAGCCGTCTGTCCGCCAAGGTGAAAGCCCTGGCCCTGAAAGCCGCCTAATTCATTAGGCAAATCGCCCGGATGCCGCGCAAGTGACATCCGCCGTTTTGTAGGGTGCGCTGCAGCAAAGTGATTAAACCGCCTCAGGGCGGTTTTTTCATGTCTGCAACGAAAGTCACGGAGTCATGAATAGCACCGAGGATTCTTCGCGCTCAGATATATTGGTTTTCAGGCTTTGGATTTAGGCACGTCAGGCAGAAGGCAAGCTTCTGCAACTTGCAAAGCATTGTCTTTGGCAAAGTTCAGAGCAAAGTCCCAAGCCATGGGTTCAGCCTCGCGCAACTCACTGTTAACGACGACACATTTGACGCCATTGATCAGTGTGGGAACACACCAAGGGGAATAGGTTAAATGGCTGCCGGGTTGCGGTCCGCCAGGCCTGAACTGACTCATCACGCCACACAACCTGTCAGCCCAATCGCTGGGGCGGAAGGTTTTTCCTTCGAGGGTCAAACCCTGGATAAAAATTTCTTTGGCGCTGCTGGAGACCATCGGTAGAGGCCCTGTTGAAGCAGTACAACAGCCGGGGTGGCCGGTCTATGCTGCACTGCACAACTATTCTATCTTATATAAGACTCAGACTCATCTCAGTACCACGAAGCCTTACCGTAAAGTGCGAAAGTCTTCTCGTTGCGAGCTTAGCGTGGCAATCCATGACAGCGAATTCGGGTTCATGGATTGCCACGCTAAGCTCGCAAAGACGACAACGCCACGCGCCGCTCGCGACGAGGGCTGGTGTGAACTGTCACGGTCTGCGCCTAAAATCAATTCTCCAGTTTTAAGCGAAAGTCCCGTCTGCCATGAACGCTGCCATTCCCGTCCTTCTAGAAGCCGCCTCACCACATGTCATGAATACCTACGGCCGCTTGCCGCTGGCGCTATCTCACGGTCAAGGCTGCAGGGTCTGGGACATCAACGGCAAGGCTTATTTGGATGCGCTCGGCGGTATTGCCGTCAACACGCTCGGCCACAACCACGCCAAGCTGGTGCCCGCCCTGCAAGAGCAGATCGGCAAGCTGATCCACACCTCGAATTACTACCATATTCCCTTGCAGGAAGCGCTGGCCGCGAAGCTGGTCGAACTGTCGGGACTGACCAATGTGTTCTTCTGCTCGACTGGCCTGGAGGCCAATGAAGCAGCCATCAAACTGGCGCGCAAATTCGGTCACGACAAAGGTATCACCAAACCCGAAATCGTGGTCTATGACAAAGCCTTTCACGGCCGCAGCATTGCTACCCTGAGCGCCACCGGCAACGCCAAGGTGCAAGCCGGATTTGGCCCATTGGTAGAAGGCTTTTTGCGGGTACCGGTGAATGATATTGAGACCTTGAAAAAAGCAACCGCTGGCAACCCAAACGTGGTGGCAGTATTTTTAGAAGCCATCCAAGGCGAAGGCGGTGTCATCCCAATGGACACGCAGTACCTGCAGCAAGTGCGCCAACTGTGTGACGAACAAGACTGGCTGCTGATGATCGACGAAGTGCAGTGCGGCATGGGCCGCACCGGCAAATGGTTTGCGCACCAATGGGCTGGCATCAAGCCGGACGTGATGCCGCTGGCCAAAGGGCTGGGTTCAGGCGTGCCAGTGGGCGCCGTCGTAGCCGGCCCCAAGGCCGCGCATATTTTCGCCCCTGGCAACCATGGCAGCACGTTTGGCGGCAACCCGCTGGCCATGCGAGCCGGGGTGGAAACCATCCGCATCATGGAAGAAGACGGCTTGCTCGCCAACGCAGTCAAGGTCGGCGACCACCTGAAAGCGGCACTTGCGCGCGAGCTTGGCAGCCTGCCCGGCTTGAAAGAAATCCGCGGCCGCGGCCTCATGCTGGGTGTTGAATTGACCCTGCCTTGCAGCGAATTGGTGGAGCGCTGTGCACAGAACGGCCTCCTCATCAGTGTCACTGCTGACACGGTCATCCGTTTGGTGCCATCGCTCATCATGACTACCGCCGAAGCCGACGAAGTGGTCAACATTTTGTGCCCCCTCATCCATCAACTGCTGAAGGAAAAGGCATGAACACCAACACCCCCGCGCCCATCAAACATTACCTGCAGTTCAGTGACCTGAACGCCAGCGACTACGCCTACTTGTTTGAGCGTGCGGCCCTGATCAAGAAAAAGTTCAAGGCTTACGAGAAGCATCAGCCTTTGATTGACCGCACGCTGGTCATGATTTTTGAAAAAGCCTCGACCCGCACTCGCGTGAGCTTTGAAGCCGGCATGTACCAACTGGGTGGCACGGTCGTCAATCTCACCACCGAAGGCAGCCAGCTGGGACGCGCTGAACCGATTGAAGACAGTGCCAAAGTTATCAGCCGCATGGTTGACTTGGTGATGATCAGGACCTTTGAGCAGACCAAAATTGAACGCTTTGCGGAGCACTCGCGCGTGCCCGTCATCAACGGCCTGACCAATGAGTTTCACCCCTGCCAGATTCTGGCCGACATCTTCACGTACATCGAACACCGTGGTTCGATCAAAGGCAAAACGGTGGCCTGGGTTGGCGATGGCAACAACATGGCCAACACCTGGTTGCAAGCCAGCGAAATTTTGGGATTCAAAGTGCACTTGAGCACACCGGGCGGTTACGAAGTCGACCAGTCGATTGCAGGTATCCGTTCTTCTGACAGTTATGCCGTTTTCAAAGACCCGATGCAAGCCTGCGCTGGCGCCGATCTGGTGACCACCGATGTCTGGACCAGCATGGGTTACGAAGCCGAAAATGAAGCTCGCAAAAAAGCCTTCGGCGACTGGTGCGTCGACAGCGACATGATGGCCGCGGCCAAACCCGGTGCGCTGTTCATGCACTGCCTGCCCGCGCACCGTGGCGAAGAAGTCGAAGCCGACGTCATAGACGGGCCACAGTCAGTGGTCTGGGATGAAGCAGAGAACCGCATGCATGTGCAAAAAGCCTTGATGGAATTTCTGCTGCTGGGCCGGCTCAGCTGAAATTCAGCTAGCTTTAAGCGGGCGTTCAGCCGCGTCCGACAAACGGCATCTTCGTGGCCATCACGGTCATGAACTGCACATTCGCTTCAGGGGGCAAACTGGCCATGTGAACCACCGCGTTGGCCACGTGCTCAACGTCCATCATGGCTTCAATGGCGATCTCGCCGTTGGCCTGCAACACACCCGTGGACATGCGTTGCGACAACTCCGTCAGCGCATTGCCAATGTCGATCTGACCGCAAGCGATGTTGTACTTACGACCATCCAGCGAGATGGATTTCGTCAGACCAGTGATCGCGTGTTTGGTCGCCGTGTAAGGCGCTGAATTCGGCCGCGGTGCATGGGCTGAAATCGAACCGTTGTTGATGATCCGGCCGCCTTGAGGGCTTTGCGCCTTCATCACTCGGAAAGCTGCCTGCGCACACAAAAACGAACCCGTCAGATTGATGTTCACGGTGTTTTGCCACTGCTCAAAAGTCAGCTCTTCAAAACCCACCGATGGCAAGCCAATGCCCGCATTGTTGAACAGCACATCGACACGGCCAAAAGTCTGGCGCGTGCGCTCAAAGAGTGCCGTCACGGAGTCAGGCTTAGAAACATCGGTCGAGACGGCTATAGCGTGATCGAAACCCAGCGCCTTGGCTTCAACCACGACAGCATCGAGCGGCTCAATGCGACGACCGGCCAGCGCAACGCTGTAACCGGCCTTCAGCAAAGCCAGCGAAACAGCGCGACCAATACCCGTGCCTGCGCCTGTGACCACCGCGACTTTGTTGCTTGAACTCATCTTGTCTCCTGATTTTTTTGTATTAAATTTGCCGTGAACTTTTGCTAATTAACCTAAGACTATCAGCGCAATTATCGGGTCGCTCGGGGTGGGTTGATAGCTCTACCGGAGCCAGACTCTCCGTACAACCAAGGCACATCCAGTAAGCGCTGACCGAGCAAGCGCAGCGACACATCACGCCCCAGACGCAGCGGGCCGGTGGCATGAAAAATCTGACCGTTGCGCAGCGCTCGAGCCTGCACGCGAGCATTTCGCTCCCAGCGTTGCAAAGCATAGTGGCGCAGCGCCAGCGGCACATCGGCCAACGGCCTGACGACGCCCGATAGGCAGCGGCCCAGCTCGGCAGCATCTTCTATGGCCATGCCGGCGCCTTGTGCCAGATACGGCCGCATCGGATGTGCGGCATCGCCCAGCAAAGCCACGCGGCCGTTGGCCATTTGATCGGGGCCGTGCATAGGCTGCCGCTCACACAGAGTCCACAAACGCCAAGCGGGCATCGCCTCAACCAAGGCCAACAGTTCTGAACATTGACCAGCCAGACCAGCTTGGACGTCCGCCACCAAACCGGCATGATCCCAGTCTTCCACATCGGCCGGTGGCTCGCCGTGCAAGATCACCACCACATTCAACATCTCACCAGCGCGCACCGGGTAACTCACCACGTGCAGACGCGGCCCGAGCCAGACGGTGACTTGCTGACTGCGCAGCGCCAACGGCAAGTCTGTTTGACGCACCAGCGCGCGATAAGCCAGATGGCCGGTTGGCTGCGCAGGCGCATCGGCTAACACCTGTTTTCGAACAGCACTCCACAAGCCATCGGCACCAATCAGCACATCGCCCTCAACACGGTGGCCATCGGCCCAAGCCACTTGCACACCTTCCGCGGTGTTGGTAAAGCCCGCCACAGGCGCGTTCAGATTCAGATGCACCTCGCCGCGTCCTGACACGCTGGCCAGCAGCAAAGCATGCAGATCGCCACGGTGCAGCGTCGCGTAGGGTGCGCCGTAGCGCTCGGTACAGCGACTGCCCAGCGCCAAGCGACCGAGTTCATGACCTTTGGATGCACTGCGCACGCTGAGCTGCTCGGGGAATGCCGCGACTTGGCTCAGCGCCCGACCCAAACCCCAACTGTGCAACAAGCGAGTCGCATTCGGCCCAAGCTGAATGCCGGCACCCACTTCAGAAAAAGCATTGGCCTGCTCATAAAGACGAACCTCCCAGCCCGCCCGAGCAGCTGCCAGCGCGGCCGCCAACGCGCCGATGCCGCCGCCGGCAATCAGGGCTTGCCGGGTCATGTCTGAGCGAGGCGCTTCATGCTGCTAGCAGCTGCCGAAGAACGAAGGGAAGAATACCGCCGTGACGGTAGTAGTCCACTTCAATAGGGGTGTCGATGCGCAAAATCAGCTCCAATTCCTGTTGCGAACCATCGGCTCGCGTGATCAATAATTTTGCACGACTCTGGGGCTTCAAATCAGGGTCTGGCAACACATCAATCACTTCGTTACCAGTTAGCCCCAAGGTCTGCCAAGAGTCGCCTGGGCAGAACTGTAACGGCAAAACGCCCATGCCGACTAGGTTGCTGCGGTGAATTCGCTCAAAACTACCGGCAATGACAGCGCCCACGCCTAACAATTGCGTGCCTTTAGCAGCCCAGTCACGGGACGAACCTGTGCCGTATTCTTCACCGGCAAAAATCACGGTGGAGGCGCCGGCAGCGACGTACTTCATGGCCGCGTCGTAGATGGCCATTTTGTGGCCCTGCTCAGAACCGGGCTGTTGGAACAGCGTGACACCGCCCTCTTCGCGTGAGCCGTCTGCTTCCTGCGGAATCATGAGATTTTTGATGCGCACATTGGCAAAAGTTCCGCGCATCATCACTTCGTGGTTGCCGCGGCGCGAACCGTAGCTATTGAAGTCGGCTTTGCGCACACCGTGCGCAAGCAGCCATTCACCTGCGGGTGAGTTCTCTTGAATCGCGCCCGCTGGGGAAATGTGGTCGGTGGTGATCGAGTCGCCAAACAACGCCATGATGCGCGCACCCTTGACCGATACCGGGGCGGGAATTTTGGGGTCTGCACGACCCGCGTTCGGGTCCATGACGAAACGCTCGAAGAACGGCGGCTCAGCAATGTAGGTGCTGTCGGGCCAACTGTAGGCCTTGCCGGTGACGCCCTCAACCAAGTCCCAGAGTTCACCCGGATCGGCTTTGATCTTGGCGTAATTGCTGCGGTAGGCTTCGCCGTTCATCGCGAACTTCATCAGGGCGTGAATCTCTTCACTGGTCGGCCAGATGTCGCGCAGGTAGACATTTTTTCCGTCCGTGCCCTGCCCCACCGGCTCGGTCACGAGGTCGCGCAGCACCGTGCCGGCAATGGCGTAAGCCACCACCAGCGGTGGGCTGGCCAAAAAATTCGCTTTGATGTTCGGATGAATACGGGCTTCAAAATTTCGGTTGCCCGACAGAACGGCAGCGCAGATCAAATCACTCTCTGCAATGGCCTCATTGATCTCCGGCGTCAAATCACCTGAGTTGCCGATGCACGTTGTGCAACCGTAACCGGCCAGCGCAAAGCCGAGCTGATCAAGGTAGGGCATGAGGCCGGTTTGCGTCAGATAATCAGTGACAATGCGTGAGCCTGGTGCCAGCGAAGTCTTGATGTGCGGCTGCACGGTCAGTCCAGCTTCTACGGCTTTTTTGGCCAGCAGTCCGGCGGCCAACAACACGCTCGGGTTCGAGGTGTTGGTGCAACTGGTGATGGCGGCAATCAACACGTCGCCGTTGCCAATGGTGAGGTCATTGCGCAGCGCTGCAGCCGTTGGCGCCAGCGACTTGGCTGCTTCTAGAGTTGGACGATTGGCCTCCATTTCTGCGACAAAACGGGGGCCACCTGCAGGCACCGGCGGACTCACGGGTGCAGCGTCTAAGGATGCAGTATCGCCTAGCGGCAACCGGACGCGAGTTTCCAGAAGCGCTGCGTCTTGATTGAAACCGTTGGCCTCCACCGGCTGGCTGAAGAGCGAGGAAAACTGCTGCTTCACGTTGCCCAGTTCGATTCGGTCCTGCGGCCTTTTCGGGCCGGCCAAGCTCGGCGTCACGTCATCCAGGTTAAGCGTGACAACCTGCGAGTAATCAATCTCTCCGGCCAAAGGCACACCGAACAACTCTTGCGCCCGAAAGTAAGCCTCGAAGGTCTCGATCTCGGCTGCCGTACGGCCGGTGCCGCGAAAGTAATCCATCGTTTTTTCATCGACCGGGAAAAAGCCCATGGTGGCACCGTACTCAGGCGCCATATTGGCCAGCGTAGCGCGGTCGGGCGCACTCAGCGTGCGCGTGCCTTCACCAAAAAATTCGACGAACTTGCCGACCACTTTTTCACGACGCAACGCTTCTGTCACGCGCAACACCAAGTCGGTGGTCGTCACGCCTTCGCGCAAACGACCGGTGATCTCAAAGCCCACCACATCGGGCGTCAGCATGTAGACCGGCTGGCCCAGCATGGCGGCTTCCGCTTCAATGCCGCCTACGCCCCAACCAACGACGCCAAGGCCGTTGATCATCGTCGTGTGGCTGTCCGTGCCGACCAGTGAGTCAGGGTAATAAACCGCATCAACGTCGGTACCGCTGCGGTGCACGCCGCGCGCCAGATATTCAAGATTGATCTGGTGCACGATGCCAAAGCCCGGCGGCACCACGCCGAAAGTATCGAACGCCTGCATGCCCCATTTGAGGAACTGATAGCGCTCTTGGTTGCGCTGAAATTCGAGCTTCATGTTCAGATCAAGCGAGGTCTTTGCACCGTAGTGGTCAACCATCACTGAGTGGTCGACCACGAGGTCCACCGGCACCATCGGTTCAATACGTTTCGGGTCTTTGCCCAGCCGGACAGCGGTGCTGCGCATGGCGGCCAAGTCGGCCAACAAAGGCACACCCGTGAAGTCCTGCAACAACACTCTGGCGACGACGAAAGGAATTTCTTCCGTGCGCGCAGTCTGAGGTTTCCAGTTGGCAAGTTGAGTCACATGCTTGGCCGTTATCTTGTCATCGTCACAGTGACGCAGCACCGACTCGAGCACGATGCGGATCGACATCGGCAAACGTTTAATACTCGGGAACTGGCGCGTCAGCGCCGGCAAAGAATAAAAGCGTCCGGTTACGCCAGCGCTCGTTTGAAAAGTCTGGAGCGTGGAAACAAACTCAGGGGATTGTGCAGGCAATGTTGGCATGACGACGTCCTTTGGGGATTCAATGAAAAGGTCGAAAAGACCCCTAGTTCATTTTGTCAGTCGCAAGGTATTTAGATGCGGCCCAAGCACATGGCCTCGTCTGGCAACGGGCATTGTCGAAACTTTGTCAGCGAATGATGACAAGCCATCGAGGCAGTCACCGATGGCGCATTTGAACGAGCAGTTAAAGAGGCTGGAGTTCCGGCAAAACGCCTTCAGGCAAAGGGTATTGATCGACATTCAAACACATGCTGACCAGCGTGTAGTAACTCATGGCGGCCATCAAATCAACCACGCCTTGTTCGCCGACTTGCGTTGACAGCGCCGCAAAATTTTCATCGCTGACTCGACGGGTCTGGATCAGCTCTTGACAAAAGGCATGCACCGCAGCCACCGGTCCCGAAAGAGCACCAGGTGCTTGGCCCTGCGCAATGGCGTTGATCAGGCTTTCATCCAACCCGGCATCGATCGCCATCTTCCGGTGCGCCCACCACACAAACTGGCTGGTCCAGAAGCGCGCGATCATCAATATCGCCAGCTCGTTGAGCATCAAAGGCAGCGACGAGTCGAAACGTGTGTGGACGCCAAACTGCTGCGCCAGTTGCCCTAACGCCGGGCTGCGCAGCAAGACGTTGTAAGGTCCCTGCATCGAACCGCGCTTGCCGCCGAGCACGCTTTGCGTCATCTGCTGCTGGGCGGGTGTCATCTCTGGCCAGGTGAGCGGCGCAAAGCGGTTGCCACGCAGCTGAAATTCAGGAGTAGTGCCTTTGTCAGTCGTCATGGGAGAGTCGTTCATTGATGCGGTTTCAGTCTGCTGTCGCGCCAGAGGTCTTCACAACCGCCGCCCACTTTTGAATATCGGCGTGCAGTGCAGCTGCAAATGCCTGCGGTGTGCTTTCGTAGGGCTCAGCACCCAAGGCCGCGAACTTATCTTGCGTGTCTTTTTCTTGAAGAATAGTATGGATATCTGTATTGATTTGACGCACGATCGATGGCGGCATGCCTTTCGGGCCGAATAGTCCAAACCATGGATTGATCACGAAGTTCGGGTAACCGGATTCAGAAATCGTTGGCATGTCCTTGAAGGATAGAGCTCGCTTCGATCCCGTCACACCCAAGCCTTTGACAGTACCCGCACGAATATGTTGAGCCACTGATGGCAAGCTGGTGAAGACCAGTTGGATCTGACCCGACAACAAATCATTCAAGGCCGGTGCAGCACCTTTGTAAGGGACATGCTGCATCTTGGCCTGTGTCGCGACGCTGAACATTTCACCCAGCAAATGGTTCACCGAGCCATTGCCCGCAGAGCCAAAGGAGATCGGATTTTTAGCCGCGTACGCCGCCAATTCACGGATATTGCTGACGGGTAAGGTACCCGTCACAGCAGCGACGAACGGCACATTGGCCAAGGTGGCTACGGGGCTGAAGTCAGCCTCCGGGTCAAACGGCAATTTTTTGTAAATGCTGACGTTGATGGCGTGCGAACCAACATACGACATGAGCAAGGTGTAGCCGTCGCTCGGCGCTTTGGCCACTGCGTCCATGCCAATGTTGCCGCCAGCACCTGCGCGGTTCTCTATCACCACTGGCTGGCCCCATTTTTCCGACAGCTTTTGGCCAACGATGCGCGCCAAGGCATCTGAAGCGCCGCCTGGTGTTTGCGGCACCACAATGCGCACAGGCTTGGTCGGAAAGGTTTGCGCTTGCGACAGCACAGTGCTGAGCGCCAACAAGGCAGCGCAGGTGATATTTTTGATAGTCATTCGTGTCTCCAACATACGGATCGCTCATTATGAGCGGGAACAAAAAAGCCCCCGTTTTTCAACGAAGGCTTAGCGCTGACTGGGTGCGACCCCATCATCAGAAAATCAATCGATTCAGTTGACTGATTCAGCGACGTCCGTGTAGTCCTTGACCTGATCGAAGTTCAAGTATTTGTAGACCGTGCTGCCCGCATCGGTCAACACGCCCATGTCTGCCATGTACTCAGCTTTGGTCGGGATACGACCGAGCTTGGAAGTGATGGCCGCGAGTTCAGCAGAACCCAAATACACGAAGGTATTTTTGCCCAAACGGTTCGGGAAGTTACGCGTTGAAGTTGACAACACCGTGGCGCCTTCTTTGACCTGCGCCTGGTTGCCCATGCACAAGCTGCAGCCGGGCATTTCCATGCGGGCACCAGCCGCGCCGAGCACGCCGTAATGGCCCTCTTCGGTGAGCTGCTTGGCGTCCATTTTGGTCGGCGGCGCCATCCACAACTTGACCGGGATATCGCGCTTGTTTTCGAGCAGCTTGGAGGCTGCGCGGAAATGGCCAATGTTGGTCATGCAGCTACCAATGAAAACTTCATCGATCTTGGTGCCAGCAACATCAGACAGCGTTTTCACGTCATCGGGATCGTTCGGGCAGGCCAGGATAGGCTCATGGATTTCAGCCAAATCAATTTCAATCACCGCAGCGTATTCAGCATCCGGGTCAGCCTTCAAGAGCTGTGGGTCGGCCAGCCAGGCTTCCATGGCGGCGATACGGCGCTTGATGGTGCGAACATCCGAATAACCCGTTGCGATCATCCACTTCAACATGGTGATGTTGCTGGTGATGTACTCGATGATGGGTTCTTTGTTCAGGTGCACGGTGCAACCGCCAGCACTGCGTTCAGCCGAAGAGTCGCTCAGCTCAAAAGCCTGCTCAACTTTCAGATCAGGCAAGCCTTCGATCTCCAGAATACGACCGGAGAACACATTGATCTTGCCCTGCTTGGCCACGGTCAACAAACCAGCCTTGATGGCGTACAGCGGGATCGCGCTGACCAGATCGCGCAGCGTGACGCCAGGCTGCATCTTGCCTTTGAAGCGCACCAGCACGCTCTCAGGCATGTCCAGCGGCATGACGCCGGTGGCGGCGCCAAAGGCGACCAGACCGGAGCCCGCTGGGAAGCTGATACCGATAGGGAAACGCGTGTGGCTGTCGCCGCCCGTGCCGACCGTGTCAGGCAGCAGCATGCGGTTCAACCAACTGTGGATGATGCCATCACCCGGGCGCAGCGATATGCCACCACGGGTGGTGATGAACTCTGGCAGTTCGTGGTGCATCTTCACGTCGACCGGCTTTGGATAAGCCGCCGTGTGGCAGAAGGATTGCATCACGAGGTCAGAACTGAAACCCAGGCAAGCCAAGTCTTTGAGTTCGTCGCGGGTCATTGGGCCGGTGGTGTCTTGCGTGCCGACCGAAGTCATTTTGGGCTCGCAATACGTACCAGGGCGAACGCCCTTGCCTTCTGGCAAACCGACCGAACGGCCGACCATTTTTTGAGCCAGCGTGTAACCGCGGCCGCTGTCGACAGGGTCTTGCGGCAGGCGGAACACGGTTGACGCAGGCAGACCCAGCGCAGCACGGGCTTTGGACGTCAGGCCACGGCCGACGATCAGGGGGATGCGGCCTCCGGCGCGCACTTCGTCAAACAGCACATCGCTTTTGAAGCTGAACTCGCCAATCACTTGGCCGTCTTTGAGGACTTTGCCGTCGTAAGGACGCAGCTCAATCACATCGCCCATGGCCATTTGGCTGACATCGACTTCGATCGGCAAAGCGCCCGAGTCTTCCATGGTGTTGTAGAAAATCGGGGCAATTTTGCTGCCCAAGCAAACACCGCCAAAGCGCTTGTTTGGCACAAACGGAATGTCTTGGCCGGTCCACCACAAGACTGAATTGGTAGCCGATTTGCGGGAAGAGCCGGTGCCAACGACATCACCGACGTAGGCCACCAAATGGCCTTTGGCCTTGAGCTCTTCAATGAACTTGACCGGGCCGCGCTTGCCATCTTCTTCTGGAACGATGCCGGGACGGGCGTTTTTGTGCATGGCCAAAGCGTGCAACGGAATGTCGGGGCGGCTCCAAGCGTCAGGGGCAGGCGACAAGTCGTCGGTGTTGATCTCGCCAGCGCACTTAAATACCGTCAGCTGGATCGACTTGGCCACTTCAGGGCGGCTGGTGAACCACTCGGCGTCGGCCCAGCTTTGCAGCACGGCCTTGGCGTAGGCGTTGCCTTTTTCAGCTTTTTCTTGTACGTCGTGAAACTGGTCAAACATCAACAGTGTTGACTTCAAACCAGTCGCGGCTTGATCTGCGACGGTTGCATCAGCGTCATCCAGCAAGTCAATCATGGGGCTGATGTTGTAGCCACCGAGCATCGTGCCCAGCAACTGGGTCGCATGCACGCGCGAAATCAAAGCACATTTTTCTGTGCCATAGGCCACAGCGGCCAAGTAACTAGCCTTGACTTTGGCCGCGTCATCAACACCGGCCGGCACGCGGAAAGTGATGAGGTCGACCAGCGTTTTTTCTTCACCTTTGGGCGGATTTTTCAGCAGCTCAATGAGCTCACCGGTTTGCTTGGCCGTCAAAGGCAAAGGGGGAATACCCAGAGCAGAACGCTCGACAACATGGGCGTGGTAGGTGGTCAAAAACTCGGACACTATTTTTCTCCTGTCGTACAAAATAAAGGTGGATTCAAAAAGGCAAAACTAAAAACTCAATCAAATCGCGTGCGCTCAGTCCAACAATCCGGGCGCTGGCCTGTCACGCATAGCTTGTGCGACGGCCAGTTGCATCGGACTCATGCAGTCATCGGCCATGCGCTGGCCGACTTTCTGGTTCATCAACATCGACTTGTTAGGCAACTGCAACCAGACGGCACCGGCTTTTCGATCCTCCAGCCGGATTGCACCCGTGGAGGTCGCCACCGGGAACATGCGATAGCGAAAATTCTTGCCTTGAACACTGAAATACCCGGGTGACTGTGGATCGTTGATCAGCGTCACTGACGTACCCAATTCGCAACGCAATACGCCCGTGTGAACTTGCTCGGCAATGGCCAATTCCGTCGGCTCCAATGCTGTTTCTGCTGCGGTTATGCCGGCCGCCATTTGATTGGCTGTGCTTCTGATCTCTGTCCGGCTGGCACTCGGCTTGGCCTTAGTTGCAAGGGCTTTTTTAGCCGCGGGCTGATCCGCAGATTGAGCCAACACGACGGGGGCGGCAAGCCAAACGCAAGTCACCAAGAAAGTGGGCAAGAGCAGGTTTTTCATGTGCGACAGCCTATACCTTCTAGGCCATCACGGGCTTCAGGAAATACCCCTGTGTCTCAAGGGGTAAGGCAACGCCCGTCTGGTGACCCCGCTCAAGCACCTGCCAGTAATAGCGGTAGCTGGCGCGGTCATGCAGCTTGCTTTGAAAACTGATCGGCGCCCATTGCGCCTTGTCGGCGGCAGCAATCAGCTCGGCGGCAAACTCAATCTCGACCTGCTGCGGTGCAAAAGCCGCCAGAATCGGTCGAATCTGACTCGGGTGAATACTCCACATGCGGGTATAGCCCAGCTCGCGACTAGCCCGCATCGCAGCGTTTTGCATCGCGACCAGGTCACTGAATTCAGTGACGACGCAATGCGAAGGCACTTTGCCGTAGGCGTGGCAAGCCGACGCGATCTCCAACTTGGCACGCAGCACCAGCGGGTGGCTGAACTGACCGCTGCTGCCCATGGCGGCAGCCGGAATGGCACCGTTGTGACTGGAAACAAAGTCCATCAAACCAAAGCTGATCGATTGAACCCGCGGATGCGCCGCCAATTCAAAGGCGTTGTGCACCGCCCGCGGCGACTCGACCAGCACATGCAGTGGCAGCGCCAGTGCGGCACCACCGATCGCCGCCAAGGCTTTTTCAACCTGCAGCAAATCAGCCGCCGACTCGACTTTCGGAATCATCACATGACTCAGGCGATGCCCAGCTTGACCCACGATGCTGGCGATGTCGGATTCAAAAGCCGGATGATCCAACGCATGCACGCGAACCGCGACGCGGGCCTCAGGCGCAGCAGCTAACAACAAGGACACCACCAAGGCAGCGTGATCCGCCTCACCGCCCACAGGTGCCCCGTCTTCGCAGTCCAGCGTCACGTCAAAAACGCAAGCGCCAAATTCCTGGTGCATCTCGGCCTGCAATTGCAGGCTTTTGCGCATGCGCGGCTCGACGCCGCTGTAGTGATCGCACACCGGCAAGGTTCCGGCTGCAGCCTGAGCACCTAAAAGAACGTCGCGCGGATGTTGCATGCTGAGTTGCCCAACCGGCTCACAGCAGGTGAGCAACGCCAGCTTGTTCGTCTTGCAGCTCTTTGAGTGTTTTGTTGATGCACTCTTGGCTGAAAGCGTCAATCGCCAAACCTTCGACCAGCGTGTACTCGCCGCCGGCGGTGGTGACCGGGAAGCCGAACATGGTGTCTTTCGGGATGCCGTACTGGCCATCCGATGGGATGCCCATGGTCACCCATTTGCCATTGCTGCCCAGCGCCCAATCGCGCATGTGGTCAATCGCTGCGTTAGCGGCCGAAGCGGCAGACGACAGGCCACGCGCTTCAATGATGGCAGCGCCGCGCTTGCCAACGGTTGGCAAGAAGACTTCGGCATTCCAGACTTGGTCGTTGATCAGGTCTTTGACCGCTTTGCCGTTCACGGTGGCGAAACGGTAGTCGGCGTACATGGTTGGCGAGTGATTGCCCCAAACCGTGAGCTTTTCGATGTCAGCCACTTGGGTGCCGGTTTTGGCTGCGATTTGGCTAAGCGCGCGGTTGTGGTCGAGGCGCAGCATAGCGGTGAAGTTTTTGCGTGGCAGGTCTGGCGCGCTCTTCATGGCGATGTAAGCGTTGGTGTTGGCCGGATTACCGACCACGAGCACCTTGACATTGCGGCTGGCAACAGCGTTCAGAGCCTTGCCCTGAGCGGTGAAAATTTGGCCGTTGATGGCCAACAGTTCAGCGCGCTCCATGCCAGCTTTGCGCGGCATCGAACCGACCAGCAAGGCGTAGTCAGTGTCTTTGAAGGCGGTCATCGGGTCGCTGTGGGCTTCCATGCCGACTAGCAACGGGAAGGCGCAGTCTTCCAATTCCATCATGACGCCCTTGAGCGCCTTTTGTGGGCCTTCGAAAGGCACTTCGAGCAATTGCAAAATGACCGGCTGGTCTTTGCCCAGCATCTCGCCAGAGGCAATGCGAAACAACAAGGCGTAACCGATTTGGCCGGCAGCACCAGTGACGGCAACACGGACGGGTTTTTTGCTCATGACGAAACTCCAGGAAGGTTGTGAATCAAATTTCGGAAGGCTGCCGCTTTGGCAGGGCCACGGTCTGGCACAGCCTCGGAGTTTACGCGGGAAAACCCCTGCCCGTCAATTTGTCTTATGTCTTATATAAGATATCATTCGTTGCTCTCTTATTTTCGCCATGTCGACCACTTCCAACGCCCTCACTGAAGCCCTGCCACTGCCAACCGAGCTCAGCGCGGGTCCAGTGGGAACGCCTGCTTTCAGCCCGCTGTACCAACAGATCAAGGTGCTGATTTTGCAGAGCCTGCAAGGCGGCGAATGGAAGCCCGGCGAAGCCATTCCCAGCGAGATGGACCTGGCCGCGCGCTTTCGCGTCAGTCAAGGCACCGTGCGCAAAGCCATCGACGAGTTGGCGGCTGAAAACCTGCTGGTCCGCCGGCAAGGCAAAGGCACTTTTGTCGCGACCCACGCAGCCCAGCATGTTCAATATCGGTTCTTGCGGCTGTTGCCAGACAGCGGCGACACCACCACCGAAGGCCCTGCAGAACGCCGCATCATCGAGTGCAAGCGGCAACGCGCGCCGGCCGACATTGCCCGTGCGCTGGGCTTGCGCAGCGGTGACGCCGTGCTGCAAGTGCGACGGGTGCTGGCTTTTCAAGGGGTGCCGACCATTCTGGAAGACCTGTGGTTGCCGGCCTCGCCTTTCAAAGGGTTGACAGCCGAACGGCTCGACACCTATCGCGGCCCGATGTACGCCTTGTTTGAAACCGAGTTCGGCGTGCGCATGGTGCGCGCTGAAGAAAAAATCCGGGCTTTAGCGGCTACGGCACCCGCCACCGACATGCTGAGCGTCCCGGCGGGCGCGCCACTGCTCAGCGTCGAGCGCATCGCCTACACCTACAACGACCTGCCGATAGAACTGCGCCGCGGACTGTACCGCACCGACACGCACCACTACCAAAACTCTCTAAGCTGAAACTTGGCCCACATGACGCTAGCGTGCCGCCACCTGTTGCTGATTTTGGGCGACCAGCTCGACAAAGACTCTGCCGTCTTTGACGACATGAACCCCGCGCTGGATGTGGTGGTGATGGTCGAGGCCGTTGAAGAATCCACCCATGTCTGGTCGCACAAGGCGCGGACGACGCTGTTTCTGTCGGCCATGCGGCACTTTGCAGAACAGCTCAGGCAGCGGCAATTTCAGGTTCATTACCGCTCGATGGACAAAGAAAATGACCTCACTCTGGGCGAGGGTCTGCAGGCCGCGATAGCGGTTTTCAAACCAAAGCGTGTGATTGGCGTCGAGCCCGGTGACTTGCGCGTTCGCGCCCTGATCGAAGCCGCTTGCCAATCAGCCGAGACACAGCCAACACCCATCGAATGGCGCGAGGACAAGCACTTCTTGTGCAGCTTGCCGCAGTTTCGCCAATGGGCCGGTGCATCGACCAGCCTGCGCATGGAATTTTTTTACCGAAAGATGCGCCAACAATACAAAGTGCTGATGGAGGGCGATCAGCCGGTTGGCGGCCAATGGAACTTCGATGCCGACAATCGAAAAGGTTTCGGCAAAGCTGGGCCCAAAGACGTGCCGCAAGCACTGGTGTTTGAGCAAGACAGCATCACGCAGGATGTGCTGCAGCTCGTGACGCAGCGCTTTGCCGACCACCCCGGCTCGCTCTCAAACTTCAACTGGCCCGTCACGCGCGAGCAGGCTTTGCTGGCATTGGAAGACTTTATGGCCAACCGCCTGCCTTCTTTTGGTGCACACCAAGACGCCATGTGGACTGGGCTCGATTTCGGCTGGCACGCCCTGCTGTCGAGCTCCCTCAACCTGAAACTGTTGCACCCGCTGGAAGTGATCCTCGCCGCAGAAAGGGCGTACCACGAACGCGAGTTGCCCTTGGCCAGCGTCGAAGGTTTTATTCGCCAAGTGCTGGGCTGGCGCGAATTCATTCGCGGCGTCTATTTCCTGGACATGCCCGGTCTCAAAGAAGCCAATCATTTCGGCCATCAAAACCCCCTGCCGGCTTGGTACTGGACAGGCGACACGAAGATGAATTGCATGCGCCAGTCCATCAGCCAGACGCTAGCCAACGGCTACTCGCACCACATCCAACGCCTGATGATCACCGGCATGTTCGGCGTCACCGCGCACATCACACCGCAACAGTTGTGCGATTGGTATTTGGCGGTTTACGTCGACGCGGTCGAATGGGTTGAGCTGCCCAATACCGCCGGCATGGCGCTGTTTGCGAACGGCGGTCGCTTCACCTCAAAACCCTATATTGCGAGCGGCGCTTACGTCAAGCGCATGAGCAATTACTGCAGCGGCTGCAACTACCAGCCAGAGGCCCGAACCGGCGCCGACGCTTGCCCAATGACCACGCTGTACTGGAATTTTCTGGACAAGCATGAAGTCAGCTTTGCCGGCAACCCACGCACGGCCTTGATGGTCAAAAACCTGCAACGCATCGCGCCAGATGAACGCCAAAAGATCCGTGAGCGCGCCGAAGTCATGCTGAAAAACCTGAACAACGTATAAGTCCAGCGCAAACCCAAGCCCCAAGCTCCACAAGAAGACACCCACCAACCCAAAAATCAGCCCCTTTTGAATCCAATTTCCCAGAATAAATCCCGACCAAACCTGACCCAGGTCAAGATTCATGCTGCGTTGCAATAGAATTTGAGGCTGAGCAGCTTTTGTTACCAACCAGTTACTCAAAAAATATAGAAAGCCAAGAATGTCCGAATCAGCGACGACCTCCACAAAGAAGCGGCCCGAGTTCCGCAACATCAACGCCTTCACCGATCTTCCAAGTTACCGACTGCCCGCAGCCGGCTGGGTGTCCATCTTGCACCGCGCCAGCGGTGCCATGATGTTCGCCCTGATGCCCTTCATCATCTGGATGTTCGACACCTCGATCTCCTCGGAAATTTCGTTCGCGCGCTTCACCAGCGCTTTCAACGTCGGCATGCTCGGCCTGCCTGGTTTCCTTTGGAAGTTGGTCGCCCTGGCCCTGATCTGGGCGTTTTTGCACCACTTCATTGCCGGTCTGCGCCACCTCTGGATGGACTACAGCCACAAGGCAGTTGAGTTGCAATTCGGCAAAACCTCGGCCAAAACGGTCTTGGTCATCAGCCTGACGCTGACAGCGGTGCTCGGCGCCAAGCTGTTCGGCCTTTATTAATCCAGTCATAGGAACACCAGCATGTCTGTTAATTACGGCTCAAAACGCATCGTTGTCGGTGCCCATTACGGTTTGCGCGACTGGCTCAGCCAACGCGTGACCGCCGCGCTCATGGCGCTCTTCACCATCGTGGTGTTGGCCCAAGTGCTGCTCAGCCAAGGTCCTATCGGCTACGACAAGTGGGCCGGCATCTTCGCTTCGCAACCCATGAAAATGCTGACCTTCGTGGTCATCTTGTGCCTGCTGTGGCACGTCTGGGTCGGCATGCGCGACATCTACATGGACTACATCAAGCCCGTGGCGCTGCGCTTGTCGCTTCAAGTATTTACC
>CANFJF010000007.1 GCA_947447355.1 Comamonadaceae bacterium | reverse complement strand
TGGAGAGCTTCTTTGGGACACTCAAATCTGAGTACTTCTACTTGAACAAATTCGAGAGTGTGAAAGAGCTCGAAACGGGTTTGAGGGAGTACATCCACTACTACAACAACGACCGGATCAAGACCAAACTAAAAGGGCTGAGTCCCGTGCAATACAGAACTCAGCCCTCTAGGGCCTAATCAGCCTCCTTAGCTGTCCAACTTAATGGGGTCAGTTCAATTGACCGGCTTTTTAAAGCTCAAAAGAAGATTACTTGGTAGCGGCCATTGGCTCAGGCTGTGCAGCGGCAGCAGGCGCGGCAGGCTCAACAAATTTGCCACCAGCTGCGGCAGTCATGTGAACCACTGCGCGCCCGATTTCAATATCGCTGAAATCACCACCACCTTGCGGCCCCATGGCATTTTTCCCTTTGACTGCGGAATTCCAAAGCGATTCAAAACCCGTCTTGATGCGCGGTGCCCAAGCGGCAACGTCGCCAAACTTAGGGGCACCGGCCAAACCAGTGGCATGGCAGGCGGCGCACTGTGCTGCATACACTTCTGCACCCGCTTTGAGCGGACGATTAGCATCACGAATTTCGACGCTGCCGATTTTCTGGATTCGTTGTGCAATAGATTTTTCCATGTTCCCTGCACCCATCGCCGGCTTGTTCGCCGAGGTCACGTAATAAACCAAGGCGATGATGGCAAAGATGGGGATCACGAAAGAGAAAAACGCCATCAGCAGGAATTGCTTGGGTGTTTTGACCGGACCGGTGTGCTCTTCTTCGTGAGCCGTGTTGTTGTCGTGTGCGCTCATGGCGTCCTCAAAAAAAACGTAATTTCGGGGGGCAACCAGGGTCAAGCCCGGCAGCCAATGATTATAGCCGGCAGCTCTGCTTGATTTGCAGATCTTCGAGCCGCTTGCGCAGCGACTGTTAGAATCCAGCGCTGATGTTGTGAGGCATCTGCCAGCGCCAAGCACCCACCTGTTGTCTGGCGCACGACAAGAATCAATTCAGCGTTGCGGCTGTAGCTCAGTGGATAGAGTATTGGCCTCCGAAGCCAAGGGTCGTGGGTTCGATCCCCGCCAGCCGCACCATCACCGCCCCAAACCCAATAAACATGCGGGTTCCCGACGAATAGGGGCTTGCGGGGGACTGCACTGTTCCACATACCTGTTCCACACAGGCGAGAATCGGAAGGTGCAAAACGTGAAGAAGCCCCCATACACAGAATTACGCGGTCGCATGTGGTGGTATCGCCGCAGGGTTCCGGACGACTTGATTCGCTTGATCGGTCGTGCCGAGTTTCGGGAGTCGTTGAAGACTTCGGAGGTCGAAGTTGCGCGAACCAGAGCTGCCTATCGGAACGCGGAGGTTGCCGCAGCGTTTGAGAGTGCAAATACGCAGGCGGTTCTGGAAGCACTACCGGCAGTCGCTGTCACGGAACTGGCTCCAGACGAGCTTCAGTACATCCGCGATGCTGTTCGAGCCCGAGTGGTGGACGAGGATGAAGCCGTGCGCATTGCTCGTCCCGACGATGATTCCTTGGATGCGTATGAAGGAATCCGGTCGGATGAGTTCGATGAAACCAGTCGAGGGCTCAGGTCGGGTCTCTTGGCCATTGGGCCAGCAGAGAAGCGAAAGATGGAAACGCTGTTGAACGACATCGGCGTTTCTATTGCCCCTGACTCACCGGCATGGCACGAAGCCGTTTACAAGGCCACTGAAGGCCATCATCAGGCATTGCTGGACATCCGCAGACGAATGAACGGGGAGTTCAACTTTTCGCATCCTCGGCCGATCATGCCTACGAGCCTCTCCAAGGCTGATGTAAAGCCCTCAAGCACGAAGGTCGATCTGGGGCATGTCATTGACTTCCACATTGCCGGCCTTGTGGGGAATCATTTCAAGCGGAAGGTTAAGCGGTGTCTCAACCTCTTCGGCGAAGTGGTTGGGCGAAGCACTGACGTTGCCAATCTTCGCCAACAAGATGTGACGCAGTTCATGCGAGACATCTGTCGTTTGCCCGCGGAATGGTCGCGACGCTTTGATGCGGGCGAATCAATCGAAGAGTTGATGAATAGTGAGCCCGACAAGGTGATGAGTCCGACGACCTATGAGGGTAACTACCGCGGTCCGATGAGCACCTTTTTTAAACGCGCACGGGCGAACTTCAAGGCGCAGGGATTTGATGAACTGTCCGTTGACGGAATTCCCTATCTTGGCAACCGGGTGGCTGATGAGGATCAACAGCGGGCACTGTTCGATGAAGAGTTGGAAACCTTATTTGAGGGTGATGCATTTGCAGTGGTGGCAAGCGAGCCCAGCTTGGAACCGCTCTACTGGCTACTTGCCGTGATGCTATTCACTGGAGCTCGACCCCGCGAACTATGTCAGGTAAATCCTCAAGTGGACTTCGGAACGCTTGACGACGTCTGGTACGTGGACCTCAACGAGAAAAGCGCAGCAGGCGCGGGCATAAAAAAGTCGATAAAGACAGGGGAAGCTCGACGCCTTCCGATGCATGCAGAACTGCTCCGCTTGGGTTTTCCAGAGTACTTGGAGCGACTCAAGAGCCAGAAGGCTGACAGGTTGTTTCCCACTTGGCGAGTTAAGGGCGGCAACCCGTTCACGGCTCAGTACGATTTGGTCTCGGACCTCTTAAAAAAGGTTGGGCTTTACACACGCAATGCTGCTCCCAGCGAACAGGTGACGGGTGCGTACGTGCTGCGCAAGACTTTCATTACACAGTGCCGAAATCAGGGCGTGGTTTCAAAGGAAATCACTGGGCACAGGGACGGGAGTACGACCAAGGTCCAAGAGCGGTCGTATGTCTTTGGGCTGGAACCTCTGAGCCGAAAGGTGAACGAGCTAAGTAAGTTGACGATGCCCGTTAAGTTCCCTATGCCGCTCCATACGCGCTGATTCCAACGCCATTCCCAGCGGTCATGGAGCCGTGGCTACCGATGACGATTGGCAGAAGTCCTTGGGGCGTGTCGAGCACTATCAAATGGAAACGTGAAGTCGCCCCGCTAACTTGCATTGATTCGGTATCCGTTGCGGCAGGCTCATAGGGCGGATAACGTCCACCGCATCCTGGCCGACTCAAGCGAACAGGAAAAGCTGATGAGCCAAGGACCATCACATCCGCGCTACGGCGGACTATCTTGGATGGCGAACTTGAATCAAATAGAGCTTTGGTTTACCCGAGCCATCAATGCAGCGGCACTCTCTTTGCGTTCGCTGTATCGGTTTACCAAATAGCCTGATGCACCTCGGGTCAACAAGGTGAACTTCATCAGCTCCTCCATCACATCAACGACCCGGTCGTAGTACGGTGAATCTTTCATTCGTCCATCATCTGTGAACTCTTGAAAGGCTTTCGCGACCGAGGACTGATTCGGTATTGTCAGCATGCGCATCCACCGCCCGAGGACACGAAGTTGATTCACTGCATTGAATGATTGCGAACCACCCGATACCTGCATGACGGCAAGCGTCTTCCCTTGCGTAGGACGCACCGCACCCGAGTTCAGGGGAATCCAATCGATCTGCGCCTTCAATATTCCAGTCATCGCGCCATGTCTCTCGGGCGAGGTCCACACCATACCTTCGCTCCACTCCGCGAGGGAACGGAGTTCAACCACCTTCGGATGACTCTCCGGCGCTCCATCCGGTAATGGCAGACCAGTAGGGTCAAACGTGCGAGTTTCTGCCCCCATCGCTTGAAGAATACGGGCAGCCTCCTCGGTCAACAGGCGGCTGAACGACCTCGGGCGAAGTGAGCCGTAGAGCAGCAGGATGCGGGGCGGGTGACTCAACTCTGGCTCTTGGAGAAGTCGTGCGCGGGTAGGTATCTCAAAGATGTCCTGATGCACGTTCAAGAGGTCAATGGATGTCATGATTTTGTCATTCATTTCAATGATCATAGTATGATTGAATTATGAACGAAGAACAAATCGTCGCCGCTCTCGCCTCTCTTGCGCAGCTCCAGCGTCTGCGCATTTTTCGCGCACTGGTAGTAGTCGGTCCAACAGGACTGACTCCCTCAGTGATGGCAAAGGGCTTGGGCGTCACGCCAAGTGCCTTGTCATTTCATTTGAAAGAGCTGGTGCACGCAGGGATGATCAGCGTGGAAGCCAAGGGGCGCAATCTGATTTACCGGGCGAACTTCAAGAGCATGAATGACCTCTTGGGCTACCTGACTGAGCATTGCTGTGAAGGCACGGCCTGCGAAGTGACTGAGGCTGCCTGTGTGAACTGCTGAACACCAAAAAACGAGCAAAACCAATGAACGAAAAACCTGTCAACGTGCTGTTTCTCTGCACGCACAACTCCGCACGCAGCATAATTGCTGAAGCCGTCTTGAATCACATCGGTCGTGGACGCTTCAGGGCATTCTCGGCAGGCAGCAGCCCACGGGAAAACCAACAGCCGCATTCGTTTGCATTCCAAGTGCTGACCAGCGCTGGCGTGTCGATTGATGGCCTTTACAGCAAAAGTTGGGCTGAGTTCGGAAGACCAGATTCGCCGAAGATGGACTTGGTCATTACGGTCTGCGACAACGCGGCCGGTGAGGTCTGTCCTTTCTGGCCGGGGCAACCTGCCACGGCCCATTGGGGCTACGCCGATCCATCAGAAGTCGATGGCACGGACGAGCAGAAGCTCGATGCCTTTCGCAGGACGATGCACGAAATCAAGCGAAGGCTCGACTCTTTGGTGAGTTTGCCTGCGGATCGTCTACAAAAGCTCACCTTGCAGCAGACCGCTCGCGACCTCTCGAAGATGCTGTGATGCTTCTTGCAGTTTCAATATTTATTGCCACCATCACGCTCGTCATTTGGCAACCACGGGGGCTCAACATTGGATGGAGCGCATCCATCGGCGCATTGGTTGCATTGGCTGTTGGTGTTGTTCATCTCCAAGATGTCGTCACGGTCTGGCACATCGTCTGGAACGCTACGGCAGCTTTCATTGCGATCATCATCGTGAGCTTGATCCTCGATGAGGCCGGATTCTTTGAGTGGGCGGCACTTCATGTTGCCCGATGGGGTAACGGCGATGGTCGGCGGCTTTTTGTTTTGATGATTTCGCTTGGGGCTTGTGTGTCCTCAGTGTTCGCCAATGATGGCGCTGCCCTCATCCTGACCCCAATCGTCGTTGCCATGCTGCTGGCTCTTGGGTTCTCATCAAGAGCTACCTTGGCCTTCGTGATGGCTGCTGGCTTCATCGCGGACGTGGCGAGTCTGCCTCTTGTTGTGTCCAATCTCGTCAATATTGTTTCGGCTGACTTTTTTGGTATTGGCTTCAGTCGCTATGCGTCCGTGATGGTGCCCGTGAACCTCGTAGCCGTGGCGTCCGCTACCACTGCGTTGTTCCTGTACTTCAAGGGTGACATTCCGAAGGTCTATGTCCTGTCTGGCCTCAAAGCCCCGAGAGAGGCGATACGCGACCGCAAGGTGTTCATTGCCGGATGGTGGGTGCTTGCATTTCTGCTCATTGGATTTTTCACCTTGGAGCCTGTGGGGCTTCCCGTCAGCCTTGTTGCTGGAGTCGGGGCCGCTGCGCTCATCGCGGTGGCCTCTCGCAGCAAGAGCATCAGCGTTCGCAGTGTCTTGCGAAGTGCCCCATGGGAGGTCGTGGTGTTTTCATTGGGCATGTACCTCGTCGTGTTTGGCCTGCGCAATGCAGGTCTCACAGGCGCCATAGCCTCTCTCTTGAACTTGTTTGCCACTGGTGGCATATGGGGTGCAGCTTTGGGTACGGGCGTACTGACGGCGATTCTGTCGTCTGTCTTGAACAACATGCCGACAGTATTGGTCGGAGCTCTGTCGATTGATGCTTCTACGGCAACTGGGGCAGTGAAAGAGGCGATGGTCTACGCCAACGTCATCGGCAGCGACCTCGGGCCGAAAATAACGCCGATTGGTTCGCTTGCGACCTTGCTATGGCTGCATGTTCTTCGGCGCAAGGGCATCGACATCGGCTGGGTCTACTACTTCAAAGTCGGTGCAGTGCTCACGTTGCCGGTGTTGCTAGTCACCTTGGCGGCATTGGCGTTGCGACTCTCAGCGTAGTCAGAACTATGCTCCAGAAACCACAAAGATTCTGGAGCAAAAATGTGAGGGGGCATCACGACAAGGGCTTGCGTCGATACACCCCCCTGTACCCCCCCCATCAAGCGGCCATTCTCAGGTAGCGCCTCAAGCATTCGGGAAGTCCGTCCTTGACCGCAGTCTGGAAGCGCCAACTTCAAGCGCGACCTGCAAGGTGTTCGGCAACAGCTGATGCTGCCGACATCGGCTGCCCCCTCCAGATTGCTTCTCGCAAGGGCGCATACCGCACGATGCGATCGGGAGCATTTCCGCAGCCCGGTGCACTACGTTGTGTCCGAAACCGATCGGTTGCGTACCCCACTGAATTGGGGTGTACGAAAGTAAGGGTTGACATCTTCCGTACGTTAGTCTACATTCGTACATCCCTTTCGTACTTCCGGAGCAAATCCATGTCAAGAGTATTCGCCTACCTGAGAGTCAGTACTACCGACCAGACCACTGATAACCAGCTTGAGGAAATAGCTTCCAGTGGCTTTGCGGTGGACCCACGCAGAGTAGTCACCGAGACCATCTCTGGGTCTGTACCAACGGGTGACCGGCCCGGCTTCGGCAAGCTCATGAACAAGATGGAGGAAGGTGATGTGCTTGTGGTCACCAAATTGGATCGCCTCGGTCGCAACGCGATGGACGTAAGGGCAACCATCGAAGCCCTTTCAGGCGTTAGTATTCGGGTTCACTGCCTTGCCCTTGGAGGGATGGACCTCACCAGTCCCGCAGGCAAGATGACCATGAGCGTGATTGCATCTGTGGCGGAGTTCGAGCGTGACCTGCTCATCGAGCGAACGCAGGCTGGAATCGTCCGCGCAAGGAATCAGGGGAAGACCTTCGGACGTCCCTCTACGTTCAGCCCCGACAAAGCAGAGGAAGTTCGTGCGAGACTCACAAGTGGTGAATCAATTGCTGCGCTTGCGCGTGAGTACGACACTACCCGGCAGACCATCATGCGTGTGAAGAATGCGGTGGCTGACCGAGTCATCTGAACTGGCATCAACCGTAGCCCGCCCCGAGAACGTGGCCGAATAATTTCCGTGCCTGTCTGCCTGGGGGGAGGGGTACAAATCCATCACTCCTCAATGCCAACAAAATGTCGAGCGCCGGGCTGTCAGACCATCAGCCACGGTTACTCACCCTACTGCCAGAACCACAAGCAATCTCTCAGGCGTCACGGGTCGGCCACTCAAGTCGGCGTGACGGCTCATGAGCTGAAGCCATTCGCTGCACTTGTGGATCAACGGAAAGCAAAGAACCCGAACAGCGAAGCATGGACCATCCTCACTGATCGTTGGGAGGTCGTCATGACTCACGCAAGGTCCGTGCTTGAGCGATATGGCAACGGTCAGCCAGGCAACCGTGCGGAGCGCCTCGCGGCTCACCATCTGGTGGTCGTAGGGGATACGGTAGAGCCGTGGACCGTTGTGCATACTGTGCTTGCCATGTACCTGATGCAAGACAGCCGACCGAGTAGGTTCAGCAGCGATGCAGCATTTGACTTTCAAATCGTGAGGCGTACGAGGGGTCTCGCGGAGGTCAACGCTGGTCTCACATGGGACAGCAAGGCTCAGCGAAGCAAGAAGGTTTACCGAGATGTCCCACCCCGCGTGATGCAGGCGATGGCTGAACCTTTGAAGGCAGCGTTCGGGGTGGCGGGGCTGACCCTTGCGACCAAGGAGCGCGAAGACATCAACAAGCTCAATGAGCAACGACTGCGGCTATCAAAAGCGCTGGAGAATTTGGAATGAGCCGAGTGAAGAAGAATCCCCTCTGGTCGCTGGAAGACTTGATTCGCCAGCATTCCAGCGGTAAGCCCCACCCTCCAATTCCGACTCACATCACGATGAGTGCCATCAAGGTCCGTGAAGAGGTGTTTCAGCACCGCAATATTCCCGCCTTTATGTCTGATTCACACATCAGAGACTTGGCTACTACGGCTAAGGACCGTGACCTTGCCGCCATTCTTGTCTGGTGGGATGGTAAGAAATGGACCTTGATCGACGGGCACCACCGGATGAAGGCTTACGCATTCGCCAACAAACGGAGTCATGCTGTTCCCGTCGAGGTCTTCCAAGGAACGCCACATGAGGCAGTTGCCAAGGCTCTGGAGTCAAACAGCCAGCCCAAGCTCCAGATGACGCCAAGTGAGAAAACGCACGCAGCATGGCGACTCGTTGTAATGGCAGTAAACCTGAGTAAGGCGGAGTTGTCACGGGCATCATTGGTTTCCGAAAGCATCATCGCCAGCATGAGGGCTGTGAAACGAACGCTCCTGACCAAGTACAACAAGACAGAGTCGGACCTCGCGGAAATGCCTTGGCATCAAGCTCGTAACACGGCAAAGGGCAACGACAACGAATGGTCGCCAGAAGAAGAGGACAAGCGAGTTGCTGTGATGGCTGCTGCCCTTCGTAAAGTCCTTGGACCCACAGCAGAACGCCAACCGGACATCTTCATCAAAGCCTTGGAGATGTACAGCCCACAGTTATGGAAGTTGTTGGAGTCTGCCGTTGCTGAACCCCCTGAAGATGTCTCAGACGAAGACGCTTGAGGGTATCGGGGTGTACACCCCTAAGGGTGCAAATTGGATAGGCAGACAAATTCGGGCTCCTAGTGCAGCCGCACAACTGTTCCACAAACTGTTCCACAAAGGTGTGCCACACTGAGGGCCGCAGTCCTCTGCAAGCCCTTGTTCCATGCGGGTTTGCGACGGTTCACTGGTTTGAGGTTCGATCCCCGCCAGCCGCACCAACCGACCGTTTTTTAACGTGTCAGAACACCTCAACACCCGCATGTTCATTGACATAGCGGGTTTTTGTTTGCCTCATTGGGTTTCAGGCGATCGCATGACACACCACCAAATAAGTGGCACTTTTGGCGGTATTTCAAAAACTCGAAAATCTACTTACCGCCAAAGTGGCCCCATGGCACTGACTGAGAACAACCGCTGGCGGCGGTACTGGGCGGAGTCCTGAGCAGGCTATCGGACAACTTTCGTTATATCGACGATAGATCAGTGATAAAGGTGGGGCGATACGCTGCCCCCCGTTCAATGAGTCAAAGACTTCTATCGACCACGAGCCTGCTGAATTGGGCGATAGAGGGTACTCAGATGACTTTGAGGTTTTCGCCCGATGTTTAAATAAAACACCGAAAATTTCAAGGAAAAATGAAGTCTCTTCCGTCCGTTCCTCAGCGGCCGAGTACCTGACCTTTGTGGCCGCCGCTGGCAAGGCGCAAAGCAGCGTGGAAATGCGCTACGAGGATGAAAACCTCTGGCTCACGCAAAAGATGATGGCCACGCTCTACGATGTGCCAGTCGTCAGTCAACATCTGAACCGCATCTATGCCGACAACGAGCTGGAGCGGGAGGCAACTGTTAAGTAATACTTAATGGTTCAAACTGCGGGCGAGCGCGAAGTTCAGCGCAAGGCGGATCACTACAGCCTGCAGGGCATTATTGCCGTTGGTTTCAAGATTGAAAACGAACGCGCCGGACATTTCCGTAAGTGGGCCAACCAGGTTGTTAAGGATGACACGACTCAAGGGTGAGTCATGGATGCTGAGCGCTTGAAGGGTGGCGGCAGCGTGGTTATCGGTTGATGGCGTATCGGCTGGGCTCGGATGACTCAAGTGACTTCTGACTTGGCAGTGGTATGAAACCCCGCTTTCATTGTTTCAAGCCAAATTAAAGAATGGTTTAATGTGATTTTTCAAATCAAAGCCTGCTTTCAATGACCCGAACCACCGGCACCTACGCGATTTCGACGACTCTGGGTGAGTCGGTGCGCGCTTTCGTCCCTGATGCCTTGCCCCCGGCTGCCCCTGCCTTGTCAGCCTCGGTGTTCGCTGACCGCAATCGCCAGGCAGAACTGGCGCTCGCACGTTTAAGTGGCGTGTCAGGGTTGGTGCTATCGGTGGACTGGCTGCTGTACAGCGCCATCCGCAAGGAAGCCTTGCTCACTTCCCAGATTGAAGGCACGCAGGCCACGCTGACCGACTTGTTCGACGAAGAGGCTGGTTTCAAGGTCCGCAACACTGACGATGTGGAAGAAGTGACGAACTACCTCCGAGCCTTCCGCTGGGTTCAGGCGCAACTGCGTGACCCCAAAGGGTTACCTATCAGCGTACGGCTGCTGTGCGATGCTCATCGGCGGCTGCTTGATGGCGCGCGAGGCGCGGGGAAGCAGCCTGGGGAACTGCGCCGGTCGCAAAATTGGATCGGCGGAACACGACCTGGCAACGCCCTCTTTGTGCCACCGCCGCCGGAGCGCGTGGCCGAATTGCTGGCCGACATGGAGCGGTTCATCCACGATACAACGACGGATTTGCCTCCCATGGTGAAAGTGGCGCTTATCCACGCCCAGTTTGAAACCATCCACCCCTTTCTTGATGGCAATGGGCGCATCGGACGACTGCTCATCACGGCCTTATTCGAATATTGGGGGGTGCTGTCGGAGCCCTTGCTGTATGTCAGCGCTTATCTGAAACAGCACCAGGCTGAGTATTACCGCCGCTTGTCGGCCATTCGTACCGACGGCGACTGGGAATCCTGGGTGACCTTCTTTTTGGAGGGGGTGGCAAGCGTCGCTGGCGATGCAGAGAAAACCATCATTGAAGTCGCCAGCCTCCTTGCTTCTGACCGTCAACGGCTGTTGCAGTCCCTCAAGGCGGGTCCGACCAGTTATCGTTTGTTCGAGATGCTGCCGCTGATGCCTCGCTTCACCATTGAACACGTTCGCCAGCAATTGGGTACCAGCTTTCCCACCGCGACAGCGGCCGTGAAGGTATTGGTGGACCTAGGCATCGCGATGGAAATGACGGGCCAGAAAAAGAACCGCAGTTTCAGCTACCAAGCCTACGTTGAAGTGCTATCCCGATGACCAAGTCAAATTCCATCATCCTATTTAGCGGGGAACTGGCTGCGTATCAGCGGTACTGGGGAGGGGGGTAGAAATCTCTACGACCCATGTTCAAAGATGCGTGCGCCTGCACAGCTTTTTTATATCGCCTTTGCATGTCGCAATGCTTCGAGTTCCTGAGCGCCGACGCCCAGCAAGCCCGCATAGATCGCATCATTGTGAGCGCCGAGCGCGGGCGGACATTCGATCGGTACATGCGAATCGGATAGCTTGATCATGTGCCCGGGTATCGTCACTTTGCCCCGTGTCGGATGCTCGAATGTGACGAAGGTGCCGCGCGCGCGAAGGTGCGGGTCGCTAGACAGCTCGACCGTGTCGAACACAGCGCTGGCAGGAACGCCGGCTTCCCCGAGTAGGCGCATCACTTCGTGCTTGTCGTTGTGGATTGTCCAAGCCGAGACGATGGCATCGATTTCGTTTGAATTCAACGCCCGCGACTGTGGCGTAGCAAAGCGTGGATCATCCTTCAAATCTTCACGCCCCATGAGCGTGCACAGGCTCTGCCAGTGCTTACTGCCGGCTCGCGTGGTGTAGATATAGCAGTAGTCGTTGGGGCCGTCCCCTTTACAGCGATAGACCTCGCTGGGCGCTGTGCCCGCAAAAATGCTCTGGTTGGCGGTGCGTTTGGCCGGCGCATTGGACATGGTCTGCGCGGCGATCGCGATGCGCATGAAGCTGATCATCGCGTCCTGCATCGAGATATCGACCCGCTGCCCGCAACCCGTTGTGTGTCGCTGCTGAAGTGCTGCCAAGATGCCGATTGTGCAGTGCAGACCAGCGCCGGAATCAGCGAAATTGGGGCCTGGCTTGAGCGGGCGTCCGTCGGGCTCGCCGGTGATCGACAGTGCTCCCCCTGCTGCCTGTGCGATGGGGTCGAACGACAGAAAATTAGCGTACGGACCGTCCGGTGCGAACCCCTTGATGCTCGCGTAGATGAGGCGCGGGTTGATCGCGCGGACTGCCTCGTAGCTAAAACCGAGCCGCTCGATGACACCGGGGGCGAAGTTCTCGACGAACACATCCGCCTGCGCGATCAGTTTGGCCAGCAGAGCTTTGCCATCGGGGTGTTTGAGGTCGCAGGTGACGCTTTTCTTGTTAGCGTTGAGTTGCAGGAAGTAATGCGAGTCATTGCCGCCCTCGGTGCTGGAGTAGCGCCCCTGCTCGCCCTTGACGGGGGGTTCAACTTTGATAACCTCGGCGCCAAACCAAGCGAGCAACTGCGTGCAGGAAGTGCCTGATTCGAACTGCGTCAGATCGACCACGCGGATGCCATGGAGTGCGGGGGTGTTGGTGTTGTTTTTCGACATGATTTTGTGCTTTTCCTTGCTAGTCACTCCGGCGTTGCGCCGGAAATCTGAACCAGTTCTTTCCAGCGTTTGATCTCAGACTGAAAGAAGCCCGAGAACTCCGCTGGGGAACTGCCCACCGGCTCTAGCCCGAGTTCGAGCAGGCGGGTGCGCACACTAGGGTCGTTGAGCACCGCGACCACAGCCTTGTTCATGCTGTTGACGATCGCCGGCGGCGTGCCCTTGGGTGCAAACATGCCGTGCCAAGTCCCGATCTCGTAGCCCGGCACATCAGCCGAGATTGGCGCTGCGTCAGGGAAAACGGCCGAGCGCTTGCCGGATGTCACGCCGAGCACGCGCACCGAGCCTGCCTTGACGAAGGGCAGCAGTTCAACGATGGGCCCAAAAACGGCCTCAACCCGACCCGCGATCAGATCAGCGTTGGCCGGCGCGCCACCCTTGTAGGGGATGTGCACCATCTGGCCGCCGATCTGCTTTTCGAACAGTGCGCCAGCGACGTGCTGTAGAGAGCCAGGTCCGGCAGAGCCGTAGTTGACCTTGCCGGGGTTGGCTTTGATGTAGTCAGAGAATTCGCGCACGTTCTTTGCCGGCACGGATGGATGCACGACCAGAATACTGGCGATCGAGGTCAGCTGGGACACGGGTATGAAGTCACTGGCCGTGTTGTAAGGAAGTGACTTATATAGGCTCGGCCCGGCAGCCAGCGATCCCGAACCGAAGAGGAATGTCTGGCCATCCGGTTTGGCCGTGGCGACTGCGCCATTGCCGATGACACCTGTGCTGCCAGGGCGATTGACGATGACCACCGACTGACCCAACCGCGCGGTCAGGTGCTGGGCCAGCACACGGGCTGCGATGTCGGTGCTGCCACCGGGCGCGAACGGAACCACCATGGTCACCGGACCGCTGGGCCAGGCTTGCGCATGAACCGCGTGTGACGTCAGGGCACTGGCAAACACGACCATGAACGATAAGAGAAACTTCATTTGTCTATCTCCAAAAAAGGTTGAATCAAGCAGGTTCAGCGTGATGTTGACCGTGGCTGCGCCAGTCTGTAGAAGCGGTCTATTCAGCCACTGACGCGTTGCTAAATAGGTGCTGACTTCCACGTCTTGCACGATCAGGTTGAGAAACTGGTGAAGCTCGCGGTTGTCGCTCTGGCGCGCCAGTCTGTGACCACATTGACGACGGCTGTCTGCCCCTTGGCCACCGCAGCAGCGGCACGCTCAAGGGCTGGGCGGATGTCCTCGGGATTCTCGACGTACTCGCCATGACAACCCAGCGCTTGCGCAACCTCGTCGAATCGGGTGTAGCCCAAATTTCGACCCGGCTTGCTCTGATCTGGATCGGCCGTCCATCCGCCGTTCAGGCTGATCACCACGAGGATCGGCAGTTTGTGGCGGATGGCTGTATCCAGCTCCATGGCATTCAGCCCGAACGACCCATCGCCGTGCAGCACCACAACCTTGTGATCAGGCTTGCCCGCTTTAGCGCCCAGCCCAAAAGGGAGTCCAACGCCCATCGTTCCGAAAGGCCCGGAGTTGAGGCGATGACCTGGGCGATAGCTGGGAATGGTCTGTCGAGCGTAATTCAGAATTTCCTGCCCATCTACGCAGAGGATCGTGTCGCGGTCGATGAAATCGCGAATCTCCCTGCACAGGCGCAGAGGGTGGATGGGTAACTGGTCATTTGCAAGGGCCAACTCTGCCACTGGCGCGCGCTTAGCTTCGATCACACCGAGTTTTTCCCGCCAAGGAGCGAACGAGGATGGCGTGAGCTTGCCCCGGATGGCTGTTGTCAGTTGCTCCAGCACCGCTCTCGCATCGCCGACCACACCGATGTCCACGCGCGGGTTGCAGCCAGCTTCAACCGGGTCGATATCGATGCGCGCGAAGCAAGCATCAGCCGAAAAGCGCGGCGGCTTGCCGTTGGAGAAAACAAAGTTCAACCGTGTTCCAACCACGAGTACGAAATCAGCTTCCTTGAACGCTGTCGAGCGGGCCTGAGCAAAGAAATAGTCATGATCTTCTGGAATCACGCCACGGCCCTGCGGCGTCGTATAAAAAGGGATGCCTGAAGCGTCGACAAATGCCTGCAGCGCTGGCGACGCCTCAGACCACAAGACGCCACTGCCTGAAAGAATGATGGGCCGCTTGGCCTGGCTTAGCCGTTCCACCAGCTGGGCGATTAATTCACTCGAGGCCGCAGGTCGGATCTTGACGATGCTGGATGCCGCCGGAGGCCAATAGACCTTGTCTTCGTCAACTTGCTGATACAGAAGATCGCCAGGTAGATCGAGGTAGACCGGCCCCGGCTTGCCCGATACTGCCTGACGGAAAGCCATGTCGACATACTCAGGAATGCGCCGTGTCTCCAGCACACGGTCCGCGTATTTGGTCACCGGCTTCATGATGGCGAGTTGATCGATCTCCTGGAACGCGCCGGTCTGGAACGCGGTCATTGGGCTCGCACCGCCGAAGGCCACGATGGGAGCGCAGTCAATGAGCGCATTGGCAAGCCCCGTGATCAAGTTCATCGTTCCAGGCCCGGAAGCGCCCAGGCACACGCCAGTTTTGAAGCGGACCCGTGCATACGCATGCGCCATCATGGCGGCTGCCTGTTCATGTCGCACATCGATACCCCGCACACCGTGCGCCATCGCCGCTAACAAAGCCTCATTGATGGGGCCACCCATGATGTAGAACATGGTGTCTACCCCCTGCCGCGCCAGCGCTTGGCCGAACAACGCGTTTCCCGATATGAGCGCCATGCAATTTGTCCCCTGATATATTTTTTGGCCTTCGGCAGGCGGTCCTGTGATCGGGCTTCGGGAGATAATAATTGGGCAGGGAGCTGCGCACAATCACTATATTGCGATGCATTAATAACCTAGGCCGATCAATGACGCAACGCGACTGGTATGACGTTCTGAGCCGGGTGAACCTGAACCAAATGCTCTCCTTCCTCGTCGTGGCGGAGGAGCGTAGCTTTCGCATGGCGGCTCAGCGCATGCACATTTCGCAGTCGGCGGTCAGCGTGCAAATACAGCACCTCGAGCGAGCGCTGGGCGTTCCGCTCCTTCACCGAACAACGCGAAGCGTGGACTTGACGCGCGAGGGCCGCGTGTTGGCATGTGTGGCGCAGCCGGTGATGACAAACCTGCTCGAAGTTGTCGTTGCACTTCGTGAAGAAGCTGAACTCCAACGAGGCATCGTCACCGTGGTCGCCATGCCTACTTTTGCCTACATGCTGCTTCCACGGTTAATGTGCCGCTACGCCGAGCTTCACCCCAACGTGGAAATTCGGCTGCTCGATTTAGATTCGCAGTTCGCTCTGCAGAAGCTGCAAGCGGGGGAAGCCGACCTTGCCGTTTTGGCGCGCACGGAGGACATGGGCGACTTGGAGTTCGTATCGATGTTTCAAGATGAGTTCGTGGTGCTGATTCCCCTGGGCTCCTCCATGTTCAACGGGCGTACAGAGGTGCCTGTCGAAGAGGTCGCATTAGAGCGTTTAGTCCTGAGCCCGAGAGGGACGCAGACGCGTAGGCTGGTCGAGCAGATCTTCAGCGAGTCCAATTGCCAAGTCCACGTGTGTCAAGAGTGCCAGCGACCGCAGACCCTGCTGGCACTGGTCGAGAACGGGTTGGGAATCACCATCCTGCCACGCACAGCGCTAGAAGGCATCAACCTGTCCAAGCTCGAGGTTGTCAGGCTACAGCCAAAGCCAAGCCGGGAGGTGGGAATCGTCACGATGCGCAATCTGTCCCTTTCGCCGGCAGCTCGTTCATTCAAGGAATTTCTCGCCTCGACTCGACTTGTTTGCTCTAACGAGAAGCCGCTCTCCATGGCTGACTGAGAAACTTACTTCACAGGACCACCCATTGAGCTGCGTTGTGATTACTTCGTGTACTTGGCGTAGTCGCTGTATTCACCGAAGTGCTTGAATTTTTTGCCAGCATAGTCGTAGCCGAAAATCTTCAGTACCACCGGACCGGTGTGGTTCGTCTGTGTGTAGTTTATCGGTGCGGCCAGGCCCTTGCTGTCGACGACAAAGTCCTTGTTCATCGTTTCAACCAGCTTGGCGCGGGTGGGTTCCGGTCCTGCCTTGGCCAGCGACTCGGCAGCCATCTGGGCCACCACCCAGCCGGCAACGTAATTGATGTCTTCCTTCATCGCGCTGCGGCCGACCTTGTCAGCGAAAGCGGACAGTTCGCGGTTGCCTGGGGACTGGTCGGAGCCACCTGGCGTGAAGCAGCTCACGAAGGTGTAGTTGGCCCCTGCGTCAGGCCCCATAGCCTGAAAAATTTGCGGTGCTCCCAAGTAGGCGATGCCGAAAGTCGGGATTTTTAGACCGTACTGCTGCATCGTCTTGAGTGTCAGAATGGACGTGTTGGACACGCCGTAGACAGTGATCAGATCAGGCTTGGTCGCCACGATCTCAAGCACCTGCGGCGTCACGTCTACAGCGTTCACCTTCATAGTGACCATCGTGGCGGTACCGCCATACTTTTTGGCGATTTCCGCAACGAAATCGTGGTATTCCTTGCCACCTGTGGTTTCAATGGCCACGGTCATGATCTTGGGTGATTTGAGCTTCAGGCTGTCGACGTAGTGACCGATGCCTGTCTGGGCCATTTCGCGAGCACCGCAAAAGCCGTTGTAGACCATGGGCGTGACAGGCTCTGACAGCGCTTTAGAAAAAGTGTACGTGCCGACGATGGGCACCTTGCCCGTCTTGATGACACTCGCCAATGCCACTTGTGAGGCCGTGGTGCCCATGCCGGAAATAGCGATCACCGGTGTTTGACCGACCAGCTTTTCAAAAGCTATTTTGTCGCTGGCGGCGTTGAAGCGACCGTCTTCAGCCAACACATTGACCTTGCGACCATGGATGCCACCAGCTTCGTTGACCTTGCGCATGTAGTCCTGAAAACCAGTCGCCCAGACCGATTGCGAGGCCGACGTTGGCCCACTCAAGTCCATGATCACGCCCCAGTCGACGCGGTTTGCATAGACGCCATCGGCTGGCGCATCAAAGGCAAGGGCGCTGAATGCCAGACTGCTCAATACCAAACCGCTTAACGCAAGGGCAATGCCTGAAGAACGGAAGTTTCGACTAACTTTCATGATGTCTCCTTTGGGGTTGCCCGCCGGTTGGCAAGCGGTGGTGATATGAAACTGACAGTGTGATGGCCCGCCGCCGCGCAGTGCTATTGATCGTGGCTACCGGTGCGCGGGATAAGGCTTAACAGGTTGCTTGACAACCCGCCGTCGACCAGCAAGTCCACGCCGGTGATGTAGGCGCTCCGTGGACTGGCCAGAAAGAGAACGGCATTGGCAATGTCTTGCGGTTCGGCAACGCGGCCGACCGGAATGGCCTGGCTGCGACGCTCGCTGGTCCCTGGTTTTGAATAGGCTTGGGCAGTCATTGGCGTCATCGTCAAGCCCGGGCTGACTGAATTGCTGCGGATACCCACAGCGCCCCATTCGATGGCGAGCTGCTGCGACAGGGCAACGATCCCGGCCTTGGCGATGCTGTAGGCGCCGCCATTGACGGTGGGGTAAGTGGCCGCAATCGACGCGGTGTGCACCATTGCACCACCGCCTGCTGCGCGCATCTGTTCGCCAAAGGTTTGTGCGCACAGAAAATAGCCGCTCAGGTTGATCGCCAACATGCCGTTCCAGGTCTCGAGCGACAGCGTATCGAGCGTACCGGAACCCAGCACGCCGGCGTTGTTGACCAGAATTTGGCAGGGGCCCAAGGCTTTGGCACTGTTGGCTGCCGCCGCCTTGACGCTGGCCTGATCACTGACGTCGCAAGCCACGGCCACGCCCGTGCCGCCGATCTGGACAATCTCTGCCACGGTTGACTGGGCGCCTTCGAGATTGCGGTCCAGCACGACGACCTTGGCGCCATAGGTCGCAAAGCCGAGGGCAATCGCCCGGCCGATGCCGCTGCCGCCGCCGGTGACGACGCAGACACGTCCTTCAAGGCCGAGAAAGTCGGGTGCATTGTTCTTGATCATTTGGATTCCTTAAAGCGGAGCGTGTGCTGGGAGAGCTTGCAAATGGAAGCCTTCGTAGCCTTTGGCGGCTACGTCATCGCACTTCTGGCGGTAAGGCCCAACGCCTCCGGCATAAGGCATAAAGACGCGTGGTTTGCCAGGCACGTTGGCGCCCATGTACCAAGAATTGGCCAGCGGAAAGAGTGTCTGGTCAGCCACATGGTTGACGTGCTCGACCCAAGCGTCTTGCGCTTGCGCGTCCGCTTCAATGCTGGTGATGTTTTGCACGCGCAGATGGCTCAGGCAGTCCACGATCCAATCGACATGCTGCTCGATGGCGAAAATCATGTTCGAGAGTACCGATGGGCTGCCCGGTCCGGTGATAGTGAACATATTGGGAAAGCCCGCAATCGCCAAGCCCAGATAAGTGCGGGGCCCCTCTTGCCAGCAATCGGCCAGCGACTTGCCGTGGCGTCCGGTGATGTTCATCTTCAACAGCGCACCCGTCATGGCGTCATAGCCAGTTGCAAAGACGAGGCTGTCGAGCTGGTAGTGCTGATCGGCGGTTTGCAGACCCGTCGGCGTGATCGACACAATCGGCGCTGCGCGCAAGTCAACTAAGGTGACGTTCTCGCGGTTGTAGGTGGCGTAGTAGTTACTGTCAACACAGATGCGCTTGGAACCGATCGGGTGATCTTTGGGGGCCAGCAGATCTGCGACTTCCGGCTTGTGCACGGTGGCGCGAATTTTTGCGCGTACAAAATCAGCTGCCGTTTCGTTGCTGCTCATGTTTTGCATGAGGTCGTTGAACGAATGCATAAAGTTGATGCCGCCGCCGGCCCAGCGCCGCTCATATTCGTTCTGCCGGTCCTCCGCGGATGACTCATGTGCTTTGAGGCTGCTGCGGTCGTACAACACACCCGACAAAGTTTCTTCGCGCGCTTTTTGCCGCTTTTGCGGGTACTGCGCCTTCCAGGCTTTTTCATAAGCTTCATCCATCGGCGCATTGCGGGCCGGCAAACTGAAGTTGGGCGTGCGTTGAAACACCACCAATTCTTTCGCTTGGGCGGCGAGCATGGGGATGGCCTGCAAGCCTGACGAGCCAGTGCCAATCACGCCCACTCGCTGGCCGCTGAAATCGACGCCCTCGTGCGGCCATTCACCGGTGTGATACGTTTTGCCTGTGAAGTCGTCTAACCCCGGCAAGGGCGGCGTGCGAGCGTTCGAGAGGCAACCCGTCGCCATGATGCAAAAACGTGTTGTGAGACTTTCGCCTTGGTCGGTCTGTAGTTGCCACAAGGCCGCAGCTTCGTCGTAATGAGCCTCTGTCACGCCGGTCGAAAAGCGGATGTCACGGCGCAGATCGAAGCGGTCCGCCACATGGCTGGCGTAAGTCAGAATTTCCGGCTGTGCCGCGAAGCGCTCGCTCCAGTGCCACTCCTGCTGCAGTTCCTCTGAAAAAGAATACGAGTACTGCAAGCTCTCCACGTCGCAGCGGGCACCGGGGTAGCGGTTCCAGTACCAGACACCGCCGACGTCAGTGGCTTTTTCAATCGCGCAAACCCGCAAGCCTAGCAAGCGAGCGCGGTGCAGCATATACATCCCAGCAAAGCCAGCGCCGACGATGACGACATCGAACCCCGGCGTTGGGCCTGCAATCTGAACGCCTTCTAAACATTTTGTGACTGAGTTACTCATGGAAATTTCTAACTAATAAATTAAAGGTACGGTAGCATATGGCATGTTTTTTGATGGTTTTCTTTCCACTTTCGAAATGAGAAAGCGCACGCCTTACCGTCAAAGACCCAAATAGGCGCGTTGTACATCCGGGTCGTTCAGTAGCTCGGAGCCGGTACCGGTTTTGACGATACAGCCGCGCTCTATGACATAGGCGCGGTTGGCCATTTCAAGCGCGTCTTCCACATGCTGTTCAACCAGCAGGACGGACACATTGCGGGACTTGACGACGGCGCGCAGCATGTCAAGAACTTTGTCCAGCATCAAGGGAGACAGGCCAGCCGATGGCTCGTCGAGCATCAGCAAGCGGGGGCTGCTCATCAAGGCACGGGCGATGGCGCACATCTGACGCTCGCCGCCTGACAATGAGCCGGCCATTTGGCTGCTGCGGGACGCGAGGATGGGAAATAGCGTCATCATTTCATCGATGACGCGGCGTTTCTCAACCCTTGAAGTGACGACAAAAGCGCCTAGTTCTAGGTTTTCCCGCACGCTCATGAAGGGAAACAGTCGACCACCTTCCGCCACCAGCGCCAAGCCGCGTCCGACGATGTTGTGCGCGGGCACACCACTGATGGTGTTGCCAGCGAAATAAATCTGCCCGTGCGTGGGGGTCAGCAGACCTGCGATGGTGCGCAACAGGGTGGTTTTGCCGGCCCCGTTGGCACCGACCACCGCGACGACTTCGCCACTTTCAACATGCAGTGACATGGCGTCGAGCACACTGCCTAAGCCGTAACCTGCAGAGACCTCGTGAACTTTGAGCAGGGGATTCATTTGCGTCGGTCTCCCAAATAGGCTTTGATGACCTCTGGCGAACTCAGAATCGCGTCGGCCTTGCCTTCGGCAATCTTGACACCGCGGTCCAGCACAATCACCCGCTCAGCAAAGCTACGCACTACTTTTAAATTATGTTCAATGATTAACAGCGTTAAGCCGCGTTGATGCAGCCGGCGAATCAGCCCAATCATGTCGTCAACCTCGCTTTGGTTGAGCCCGGCCATCACTTCGTCTAATAGCACCATCGTTGGGTCCATGGCCAAAGCGCGCCCGACCTCGAGTTTTCGGCGTTCTGACAAAGTCAACTCACTGGCGCGAATCCCGACGCGTTGCGATAAGCCGACCTCTGCCAGCATCTCGCGTGCGCAGGCTTCAGCTTCTTTAAGACCGGGGTGCTTGAGGAAGGCACCGACCATGACGTTTTCCAGCACCGTCAACGACAGCAGCGGTTTGGTCACTTGGAAGGTCCGACCCAGACCAAGCTTGGCGCGTGCGTCCGGCCGCAAGGAATTGATCAACTGACCGTTCAGGTGGATAGCACCATCCGTCGGTCGCAGTTGACCCGTCAGCAGATTGAAAAGTGTTGTTTTGCCAGCGCCGTTGGGGCCGATGATGCTGACCACCTCGCCACGCTTCACTTCAAAACTCACATTGTCGACAGCCACCAGGCCGAGGAATCGCTTGGTAACGCCTTGCAAACTCAGAAAAGCATCGCTCATGGTTGACCTTTCCGGTGCTGCCAGCGTTTCCAGGCGGTTTCAATCGCGTGGACCACGCCTTTGCGCATGAACAGGGCAGCCAGCAGCATCAAGAAACCGAGGATGACCAGGTGCATGCCAGGCAAACCGCCCCCCAAAGTGGCACGCAACCAGGACTCAATAGGAATGATCAGGAATGCACCAATGACAGGTCCGGAGATTGTGCCAATGCCACCGATCAGCGTCAGCAACGCGAATTTGAAACCGATGTCGGCCAGCGAAAAAAGACTTGGCGGGTCGATCGTGCGGACATACATGGCGAACAGGCCGCCACCCACAGCGGTTAATGCCGCGCTGATGGCGGTGCCTCGCAACTTGACCGAACTCACATCGATGCCGCAGGCCCGGGCGGCGTCTTCGTCCTCACGCACGGCCAGCAAGTAGTAGCCCAGACGGCTGCGTCGTATCAGCACTGCGGCAATGATGCAGATCGCCATGAATGCAAACATCAATAACGCGTAGTGAACCGGATTGGTGAAAATCATATTGCCCAGTCCCGGTTTGAATGGGATTTGCAAACCGCGCGGGCCCCCGGTCAACGACTCGAAATAATTGGCGCAGACCATGCCAACCTCGTTAAAGGCCAGAGTCGCGATCGCAAAGAATGAGCCCTTCAAGCGGAAGGTCGGCCAGAAGATCATCGGGCCAATCAGAGCGCAGACCGCCATGGCAGGCAGGATGCCGAGCCAAGGCGAAATATCCCAAGCCATGTAGAGTCTGGCCGTGACATAAGCGCCGACCGCGAAGAACACACCATGTCCCAGTGAAAATTGCCCGCCAAAGCCAGCAATGATGTTCCAGGACACCGCGAGCCCTGCGAACAAGTAGGTGTAAATCAGAATATTGACCCAGAACGGCTGCCCGTAAAGCAAAATCAACGGCGTGAGCGTGAGCAGCAGTCCGCCTGCACCCATAGCCAATGTTCGGCGCGTGGATGGCAAGCCTTGCACCGATGCTTTTTCAGGTTGTTTGTGCTGCTTCATGATTGCTCCCTGAAGCCGACCTCTTCAGCGCCAACTTGCCCGAACAATCCACTCGGTTTGAACACCAAGACCGCCAGAAAAATCAGAAACCAGATGGCTTGTTTCAGTTCCGGGTCGATGTAGTAGCCGGCAAATGCTTCGACGATCCCGACGATGGCACCCCCAAAATAGGCGCCTGCGACACTGCCCAGACCGCCCAGCACCACCACCGCAAAGGCGGCAAAGATGAAGTTCCCGCCGATACCTGGTGACAAGGTGTAAATGGGCGCGAGCAACACCCCGGCCAATCCTGCGAGGGCTGCGCCAATACCGAATGTCACTGCAAAAGTGCGTTCAACATGGATGCCCATCAGGGACGCAGCCTGACGATCTTGCGTCACAGCTCTGATCGATTTGCCAATCAACGTATGCTTCAGAAAAAAGTGCAGTGACAGGGCGATGGCCGTGACTGATCCCAAAATGATCAGCCGCGTGGCCGTCAGGCGAATGTCACCCACTTGCACGCCGAGGGACGACAAGCTGGTGCTCACGCTATAACCTTCGCCGCGTGTCAACACGAGGATCAAGTTCTGCAGAATCGTCAACAAGGCAAAGGTGGCGAACATCTGCATCATCGATTCGGCGCGCAGCGGTTGAATCACAAAGCGTTGAATGAACAAGCCTAAGACAAATAACACCGGCAGGACGATCAAGACCGACAGGTAAACGTCAATTTGAAAGAAATGGTTGCAAGCCCAGGCGCCATACATGCCAAGCATGACCAATTCGCCGTGGGCAAAGTTGACCACCCGGATCACGCCGAAGATCAAGTTCAGGCCGACGGCCACCATCGCATAGATGCCGCCGAGCAGAATGCCGATCGATAAAAGACTCAAAAATTCCATGGTGTCAATCTCTGTGGCTCAGGTCCGGTAGCTGCTGTCATGGCGGTCAAGTTTGCGCATCAAGGCTTCAAACTCTGTCGCTCCCTCACCTTGCGGGTGCAGCCCCTGGAATGAATCCAGATCTGCCCCCGACTTGGCTGCCAGCTTGGCAGGCAAGACGCGCAAGGTTCCGGCCTTGGCGGCTGCGATTTGCACTTGACATGCGCGTTCCAAGCGGTAAAGGCGCAAAAAACATTCCGGCACGGTGCGGCCGACAACCAGCAGACCATGATTGCGCAGAATCATGGCCTTGGCACTGCCCATGGATTGCACCAGTCGTTCGCGCTCGTCCGGATAGAGCGAGGCACCTTCGTAATCGTGATAGGCCAGCTTGTCATAAAAGGCGGTTGAAAACATCGAGACCGGCACCAAGCCTTCCTCCAATGCCGCCACGGCCATGCCCGCAACGGTATGGATGTGCATCACCACATGACTCTCGGCAGCTTGCGTCATGTGCAGGGCGGAATGGATGATGAAACCAGCGTAATTGATCGTCTGCGGCCCGGTGTCCATCGCCTTTCCGTTGACGTCGACCTTGACCAGATTGGAGGCGGTGATCTCGTCGTAATTCAGGCCCCAAGGGTTGATCAGGAAATGATCTTCAGCGCCCGGCAAGCGCGCGGTCAGGTGTCCATAGATCAGCTCGGTCCAGCCAAAGTAATCGACTAAGCGATAGGCCGCTGCGAGCTGCACACGCAACTGCCACTCCGCATCACTGCAGTTTGTGGGCCGCGTCGATGGGTTGACAGTTTGGCTTGTAGTGGCAATGTGCACTGAGCGGGTATTCATGATGAGTCCTTGAAATGTCGAACTGTCCCTGACTTGCGCTCAGGGGCTCAAAGTCAACGACGTGTCACTTATTTGCGCGGTATGTTCTTCAGCGTGATGCCCGGGCCACGGGCTTCGCTGGGAAACACCGTGACCTGCTGGCCAGACTGCCATTGGATAACGGTTGGCACAGCACGGGTGTTCTGGAAGTTGTCGTCGAACTTCACCCCGAAGCCGGACGGGTAAGAGTTGTTTGCTTTGTCTAGTTTGGCTGCTGCAGCCCGTACTTTGGCAACATCGGTGGAGCCAGCCGCTTCCACTGTTTCAAGCAAGATCCGCATGCCGGTGTAAGCGGTCATACCTTGCGGTGCGATCGGCTCGCGTTGGTAGGCTTTACGGTAGGCGGCCAGGTACGCAGACGCTCCAGGGCCGAAAGATTCGGAGATATCTGGACGCGGGTAAGAGACCACAAAAACGCCTTCCAGCGATTCGGCGCTCAGAGCGTTGAGCGTCTCGAAAGTGTCTCCGGTGCCAGTCAATACGATGGCGCTGGGCTTGAAGCCCTGTTCACGTGCCGTCTTTAACAGGAGGTTGGTATCCGGCACATAGCCCATCTGCATCCAGACGTCGGGGTTGGTGCGGCGCGCACGCAATACTGTGTCGCTTAGATCGGTCGCACGGGGGCTGTGCGCGCCTTGGCCAAGGACCTTGACGCCAGCTGCCTCGAGTAATTTGTGCTGGGCATCTGCGATGGACTTGCCTGAGATGGATTCTTCATGCTCGATCCAGACTGTCAGATCCTTCGGCGACTTCTTCAGGGCCGGGGCGACCGACTCCAAAATCAGTCGCACACTCATCGCTGCAAAATTACCGGAGTTGGGTCCCGAGCGGATGAAATTGGGCAGTTTTCGCTCAGTCAATTCGGCGGCTAAGGCATTGGTATCCCAGTAAATTTTCTGGTTTCGCAGCGCTGCGTCGCTGGCTGCATTAGAAACGGCGGAAATGTACGTTCCGATAAACAATTCAACCCGGTCACGGGAGACCAACTGATCGACAGCGGCGATACCTTGCTGCGGCGTTGACGCATCCCCTTTCAGCAGTTCCACCTTGCGCTTTAACAAGCCGCCCTTGGCATTTCGCTCATCAATTGCCAACTGGTAGCCGCGCGTCATTTCGTCGCCATAGAGAGCCATCGGACCGCTGTAGGGATTGATGGCACCGATACGCAAAGTGTCTTGCGCCATCGCAGAACTGCCCGCGAGCGCCATGGCGCCGCACAACAACAGTGTCTTGATTCCTGATCTTTTTTGGAAGTTCATCATTGTTCCTTCGTTAGCGGTTTACTTACGGGGCGTGTTCTTCAAGCCTATACCGGCGGCACGGGCTTCACTTGGAAAGACAGTGACCTGCTTGCCGGCTTGCCACTGGATAACGGCAGGGAAGGCGCGGGTGTTTTGGAATGTGTCGTCGAATTTGACGCCATTGCCCGAAGGGTAGGAATTCAATGGCTTGTCCAGCTTGGCGGCAGCGGCACGGACTTTCGCCATGTCGGTCGACCCAGCGAGTTCGATCGTCTCCAACAACATGCGCATACCGGCAAATGCGGTCAATGTTTGGGGTGCGATTGGATCGCGGTTGTAAGCTTTGCGATAGGCCGCCAGAAAAGCAGCAGCCCCTGGACCGAAGGCTTCCGAGATGTCGGCTCTTGGGTAAGAGACGACAAAGACGCCTTCCATGAATTCAGCGCCAAGTGCCTCCACGGTTTCATAGGTATCGCCGGTGCCTGTTAACAGGATCACGGGTGGCTTGTAGCCTTGTTCGCGCATGGTTTTGAGCAACAAGTTGCTGTCCGGCACATAGCCGGTTTGCATGAACACGTCGGCATTGGCGCGACGTGCGCGCAGCACGGAGTCTGTCAGGTCGGTGGCTTTCGGGTTGTGGGCGCCAGAACCCAAAACTTTCAACCCTTTTGATTCAAGAAGTTTTCGTTGAATATCACCCAAACCTTTGCCGTAGATGCCTTCTTCATGTTCAATCCAAACGGTCACATCTTTGGCAGGTTTTTTGAGCGCCGGCACGATGGATTCTGCTAGCAGACGAACCCCCATTTCGGCAAAGTTGGCAGAGTAAGGGCCGGAGCGAATGAAGTTGGGTAACTTGCGTTCTGTTAATTCCGCGGCCAGCGCCGTGGTGTCCCAATAGATTTTCTGGTTGCGCAATGCCGCATCACTGGCTGCGTTGGACACGCCGGATGTGTAGGTGCCGATGAACACTTCCACCTTGTCGCGTGACACCAGTTGGTCGACAGCGGCAATGCCTTGCTGCGGCGTCGACGCATCACCACGAAGCAATTCAATCTTGCGGCGCAGCACGCCACCTTTGGCGTTGCGCTCGTCGACTGCCAATTGGTAGCCGCGCGTCAATTCGTCACCATAAAGCGCCAACGCACCACTGAAGGGGTTGATCACGCCTATCTTCAAAGCCTCTTGCGCCAACGCAGGGGCAGCGGCGAAAGCGGTCGCGGCGGCCAGCAACCAAGTGCTGAGTTTGTAGCGATTTTTTGTCATCTTTGGTATCTCCGTCAGGTTGTTTTTAATTTCGACTTGTGAGGCTCTCAGGGATTCGTTCAAGCTGTGATTGGGTCAAACAGTCGACTACGTGGCGCGTGCCGTGTGTCTATTCAGGCAAGATGCCGGCGTTTCGAATTTTGCTGGTCCAACTCTGCAACTGCTGGCGCATGAATAGTTCCATCTCGGCGGCGCTGGAGGGCACCACTTCAGCGCCTAACGCGATCAATTTGTCGCGAATTTCGGGCTTTGCCAGCGTGCGTTGCAACTGCGTGTTGAGACGCTGCACGACTTCGGCCGGCAGCCCGGCCGGACCGACCAAGCCAACCCACGAGGTGATCTCGAAGCCCGCCAAGCCTGGCGTTTCGGCAATGGCCGGCACATCTGGCATTTGGGCTGAGCGTTTGGCCAGGCTGAATCCCAAAACTTTGACCCGACCCGATTTGAGCTGCGTTTGTGCGGTGGTCACATCGATGAACAAATAGTTCAACTGGCCGCCCAGCAGATCGGTCAGTGCCGGGGGCATACTTTTGTAGGTCACTCCGGTGGCGACAAACTGGGCCTGACGTGAAAATTCGGCGCTGATGACTTGGCTTGAGCTGTTGCCGATGCCGTAATTCAAGCTGTTCGGCGCAGCTTTTGCCCCTTCAATCAAACCGGCCACGCTTTGATATGGCGACGCCTTGGGAACGAGCAGCAGGTAGGGCATGTAGAGAATGCGGCCGATCGGGGTGAAGTCGGTCAGCGGGTCGTACGGCAACTTTTTGAACAAGGCGGGATTAGCAGAATGGCCCGTGTTGGTGGCGATCAACAAGGTGTAGCCATCCGCTGGCGCACGGGCTCCGGCCAAGGTGCCAATCTGTGCAGATGCGCCAGCACGGTTCTCGACAATGAAATTTTGATTGAAGGCCGTGCTCATGTCTTCGGCGATCAAGCGGGCGTAAACATCACTTCCGCTGCCAGCCGCAAAAGGGACAATGATTTTGACCGGCCGATTTGGATAAGCCTGCGCATGGGCGGCAGTCGAACCCAGTCCCAAAATCATCAGTGCCAGAAGTCCAATAGTTTGGCGCATCAGTTCAGCCCAAGTTGGTAGAACTGATTGGCAGTTCCTTTGAATAGCCAGGATTTCTCATGGGCCGATGCGCCGGCTGAGATTCGTTTGAAGGCGTTCCAAAGCACGCCATAGCTGCACATGGCTTTGTCCACCGGGAAGTTGCTCTCGAACATACAGCGTTCAGCGCCGAACAGCTCGATCGCTGTCTGTAGATAAGGCGCCCAAGCGGTGGCGAGTTGCGCCGAGGACGGCGGTAGCGCTTGCAAGTGGAAGTCAAAGCCGCACAGTGCCATCGCCAAGCCGCCCAGCTTGACCCTCACATTGGGGCAGCGGGCTAACTCTGTCATGGACGCATGCCAAGCGCGGTACACGGCATCGCTTTGGCCAACGTAGGGACCGACCCCGAGTGGGCCGCCCACATGGTTGAGCACGATGGGCAGGTCAGGCATGTCACGCGCCAGATCGATCACTTCATTGATTTGGGTGTGATAAAGCCAGGCGTCAAAGCTCAAACCCATCTTTTGCAGTTGCACCAGCCCGCTGCGAAAAGCCGGTTGGTACATCATTTGAGCGGGTGGCCGACCTAACAGGCTGCCGTTGAACGCGTCATGGCGTGCGGTGATGTGGCGAATGCCACGAAACCGCCCAGCGCCCGCATCCACATGGGCTTGCAAGACCTCGCCGACAGCTTCGCCAAGGGTCATGTCTGCATAACCGACGATGCCGGCGCAGACCTGTTGGGGCACACCGCGCTTTTGCGCCTGCTGTGTGAATTGCGCCACAAATTCGGTTTCACCGACTGGGCGCATCGACACGGGTCCTTGTTCGCGATAAGCGTAGCCACATTGCGCAAAAACGGTGGCCTCTACGTTGTGGCCGCTGTTCAGATCAGCCACTATCTCGTCAAGCAAATAGCCGCCGTCTCGCTCCCACAAATGGTGGTGGGCATCAACGATTGGCAGTGTTGGCTCAAGTGCTTCCTCGATCTTTTTATTGAGCCAATCCGGTTGAATCGAGAGGTGACTGAGGATGGGGAGTCCGTCTGCGTCCAGCAACGGTGCCACTGATGGCGCGGTCTGGCTCATGCCGCCACCACGGTGTCGGTGCCGACAATGGTGGTGCGGTGCATGACACGGCGCTCCATCGGATCAAATGCCGTGACCTGATGCATGGTGCAGCGGTTGTCCCACATCATCACGTCATCGGGTTCCCAGCGATGGCTGTAGACGAATTCCGCACGGCCGGCGAATTGAGCCAATTCGGCAATCAAGGCCAGCGACTCGGCGCCTGACAGGCCTTCCACTTGGTCGTTGTAAATCGGGCTGATGTAGAGCGACTCACGCCCGGTGACAGGATGAACACGGACCATCGGATGCCAAACCGGGGGCATGGCGGCTCGCTCTGCGTCGGTCAGCGGACGCAGGGTTTGCAGGGTGTGCATGTGCTCAAAGTTGTGCCGTGCCTTGCGGCCTTCAATGCGCTGGCGCAATGCCGCAGGCATCGTTTCCATCACTTTGTACATATTGGTGAACTGTGTTTCGCCACCGGTTCGGCTGATTTCCACACCGTGCAGAAGGGAGCCCATGCATGGCATCGTTTTGTAGCTGCTGTCGGTATGCCAGAACTGCGCCAGAGACAACTGGCGCGCAGTCGGATCGGTGGGCGGCATCAGGGTGTTGTCATCGCGCACGTTGGAGACGCGAAAGATCTCTCGCACAGCTTTAGACTTGATGATGTTTTGGTGAAAAATTTCAGGCTCACCCAAAAAACGAGTGAAGGCGACATGCTCTTCGTCAGTGACTTTTTGATCCGGCAAGATGAGAATCAGGTGTTCCATCCAGGCGTTCATCAGGGTTTCCCTCGAGGCAGCATCCAGAGGGCGGCGCATGTCGATGCCCCGCACTTTAGCCCCAAGGGCTCCCTTCAGCGGGTGGATGGTGATGGGGCTGTTGACAAGAGTTTCATCGGTCATGGGGAGTTCTCCGGTTCTGGGTGTACTGAGGTGCAAGGGTTGTGGGTTCTAACGCGTCGAATTCGAGGCTCAAGGCTCAGCAAACGAAAATCCAAGCGCGCGGGTGTGGTTGTAGATCCCGCCGTCTTGAACGATCAAGAACATCGCGCGCTGGCTGCCTTCGTTGTGGTGTGAGTGGAAGGCGGTGGCTGGCGTGATGGTGGTTGCCCACTGTGACCAGTCCTTGCGCCGCCCCCCCACCATCGAGTGGCAAGCTTCGCCCTCTATCACCAGGCTGACCGCCACAGAGTTGTGTTTGTGCGCGCGTTGCGTCACGCCTGCAGGCAGTGAATTCATCGCCAACGTCAAGGTCGGCAAGCAGTTGCGAATAGCCTCTTGGCCGGTTGACGCAAATATAAGGGCAGAGCCGGCGATGTCATTGCTCCTCCCGACTGCGTAGAGCAAGTCAATCTGCCGGGTGATTTCGTCGGCAGTGAAGTGCACCACCTCGGTGGGTGAATTGCCAGGCGCAGGGCTGCGTAGCCGCTCAAAAGACAGCTGCGGCTCATTGGTCACGATCCACAGCACGGCGTGCTCGCTACCGGCCTGGTGGGTATGGGTACAACCGCCTGGCAGGATGAAAACGTCACCCGGTTTCCAGTCGACGCGCTCGGCACCGCAGACTGTGCTGCCGCAGCCGACCATGGCATACACAATCACACCGCTGGCCTCGAAATCGGTGACCAGTGTCTCACCCGCACGAACCCGCGCGTAGTGGGCCAGCACCAAGGGTGTGGTGGCGGGGAAGTCGGTATTGAGGCCCACGGAGCTGTCACAAGTGAACAAGCCGGTTGGGCTGCTGTCATCAAGCGCGAGACGCGGTTGGTCAACAAAACTCTGATCCGGCACGTCCGAGAACTGCACATTGAAGGCATTGCCAGTGTTGTAGTACAGCCCCCGTGACTGAGCAGGCGATGTGGGTGCCGATGCCTTTTGAGGGGGCAGATCCGCAATGGATGCCGGCATGGGATTGGCGCTGATGGCGGTGTCGTTCGTCACGTGGTGCTCACTTCATTAAAAGTCTTGTGAAATTTCTTTCGCAAAGATCAGGAAAATTTGACTCGATGGAATAAGAGAGCATCCCAATACACAGCACTTTCGCCACGTCTCGCTCGAGGAGGTTTTGCGCGAAAAATATGATGACCCTAAAACTCTGCGAGAAAAGCATTCCTGTCGAGATCTAATCTTGTTCGTACAAAAATATACCACCAAGAATTTTATTCATCGATAGGGTATACGCTAATTAAAATCAGAGTGCATGTGTGAATGATTTTTTAATACTAGAGAGAATTAAAATTTTTATAATTACCTAGTTGACTACTTTAAAAGTTGTACTGCAATGTATTTCTTGGTGCAACAAGAGCCTATGCCACATGGCTTGTCAATGGGCAGCACAGCTTGTGACGCGGCATCGTGAGTGCATTGAAATTACATTTGGAGATCTCCCTTGCTGATTCGCAACAATAGGAACCGATCCAACATCTAAAGTTGACGGTTTCAAAGTCATCCCAAACTTTATGCCTGAAGTCACTCTACTGGCGGTGATCCTCGTGCTGTCTGTGGCACTGCAAACGGTGGCGGCCTACATTGCCATGCGTCAGGTGGGGCAGGTTGACGACCAATACCGCATGGCGTGGTTGATTGTTGCGCTGGCATTGGTCTTGATGGTGGAGCGCCGTATGGTGCCGCTGTGGCGCCACATCAATGCCGGTGAGGCCAGTAGCATGATGGATGCCTTGTTTGGAATGGCCATCTCTACGGGCATGGTTGTAGGCATCTACGGTGTGACCGAGTTGATCACCGGGCTCAAGTCGAAGGCGAATACCGACGAGTTGACGGGGTTGGTCAATCGGCGGGCGGTACTCAAGGTGATTCAAAGGGAAATCGAACGGGCTATGCGGACTCAACGTCCGATCGCCTTCTTGATGTATGACCTCGACCACTTCAAGTCAGTCAACGATACATATGGCCACACTGCCGGTGACTCAGTGCTGCAGGGCATTGCTCACATTGCGCTCGCCACATTCCGTAAGATAGATACTGTTGGTCGCCTTGGTGGAGAAGAATTTTTAGTCGTCTTACCCGAGTGCAATCGGGAAGAGGCTAAAGTTGCGGCCGAACGATTGCGAAGAGCCGTCGCTGCTAACAAATTTGTATCGGGGCATCACAGAATTGAAATCACCATCAGCATTGGCGTGTTTGTACCGAAGGCGGTGAACCATACGTTCACCATTCAGAATGTGCTCGACGCCACTGACAAAGCGCTCTATGCCGCCAAAAATGGTGGCCGTAACTGCGTCGTGGTGCAAGGCTAGTTAATACCCGCTGAGCTGTTATTGCCCGCCGCGATCGTCGCCAGCGTCAACTGAACCGAAAGCTGCCCATGGCGACTCGCCGACTTTTTATGTCTCAATCTGCCGTGGCCGCTTCGGCTATCGCCTTTCCCTTGATGGCGGGGGCGCAGACGCAGCCAACACGTATCTTGGTCGGTGCGCCTGCCGGTGGTTCGACAGACACGCTGGCCCGTACGCTGGCCGCTGAGTTGGGACGCTTGCTGGGCAGTGTTGTGTTGGTTGAAAACCGGCCGGGGGCTGGTGGCAACATCGCGGCCGAAGCTGTCGCCCGCGCAGCGCCAGACGGCAACACGTTGCTGATGAGTTTTACCAGCCATGCCATCAACGCATCGCTTTACCCATCATTGCCTTTTGACCCGGTCAAAGATTTCACGGCACTGACCTGCGTGGCGACCTCACCGTCGGTGTTGGTGGCCCACCCGTCAGTGCCGGCCAAAGATGTGCGCGAGTTGATTGCACTGGCCAAGGCGAGTCCCGGCACACTCAACTTTGCGATTGGTGCGCTCGGGTCTTCATTGCATTTGGCGGGTGAGTTGTTCAAGATGCAGTCTGGGGTCAATATCGTGAATATTCCTTACCGCGGAACAGCGCCGGCCATTGCCGATGTCCTGGCCGGACAAGTTGAGTTGATGTTCTCTGCCATCGGGGTGTCGCAGGCGCAGTTGAAAGCGGGGAAACTCAAAGCCTTGGGGGTCACCAGCGCCAAACGTCTGGCGCAGTACCCGGATGTGCCGGCGATTGCTGAAGTTCTGCCGGGCTACGAATCGAGTGCTTGGTTCGGCCTGTTTGGCCCTGCGCGTATGACGCCAGAATTGGTACGGCGCGTCAGCAATGCTGCCCGTCAGTCCATTGCTGCGCCCGAAGTTCGCCGTCGGCTCGAGATGGAGGGGGCTATGGCAGTTGGCAATACGCCGGAGAAATTTTCAAAATTCGTCCAAGCCGAAATTCAGCGTTGGGCCAAGGTGGTGAAGTTCTCGGGGGCAGTGCCGGAATGACGATGCACACGTGCAGTTTGGAGCTGCACGCGATGCAGATCAGGCCAACAGTCGTTGCCTGATCTCCATCGGCTCGAGCACCTGCAGTGGCAAGGCAGCGCCGCCGGGGATGCCCACTTGGGTGGCGTTCAGCAGCATCGACACCATCACGTAGGTGCCTGACAAAACCGTCAGATCAATCACCGCTTGTTCACCCATTTTGGCAACGGCTTCTTGCCAAAGCGGCTCCGGCACCCGGTGGTTCAGGCTCAATTGGACGCAGTAGTCATAGACCAAGCGCTCGTCATCTTGCATGGCAGTGGGCTTGCGGCATTCGCGCAAGTCTTCCATCACGGCATCAGACAAGCCGGCTTTGCGGGCGATGCTTTCATGCGCCCACCACTCGTATTGGGCATTGGAGATACGCGCTTGAATCAAGATCGCAAACTCGTTCAAACGCTTGTTGACCGAAGTCTTGAAGCGTAAATAGTCGAGAAAGTCGAAACAGCGACGTGCCATGTCGGGGCTTCGCAAGAGCGCGTTGTAAGGCCCACCCAAAGCAGCGCTGGAGACTTTTAAAATATCGTCTGCCAGCGGTTTCACCGCATCAGGCAAGGCGTCGTAGGTGATGGGGGTTAGTCGTTCGTTCACACCCGAATATTAGCGCGTCGGTTGGCTAGATTGAATTTCAGAAAAATTGGTGTGACCCCTGAAGGCGACAATCAACCCTTTGCCGCGACCTTAACCGTGACGGATGATTGGGGTGCCGTTCAAAAAAACCATACAGACGCATGACCACAGAAACCAAACTGAAATCAAACTTGGCATCTCACAACACGCCGCCACAGGTGAGTTTTGGGCAGGCCTTTTGGTTCTGGCTGAAGCTGGGCTTCATCAGCTTTGGCGGGCCCGCTGGGCAAATCGCCATCATGCATGAAGAGTTGGTTGTTCGGCGCCGTTGGATCTCTGAAAAACGCTTCCTGCATGCGCTTAATTACTGCATGGTGTTGCCCGGCCCGGAAGCGCAGCAACTGGCGACATACGTTGGCTGGCTGCTGCACAAAACACGCGGCGGCATCGTGGCGGGCACCCTGTTTGTATTGCCATCGCTGTTCATTTTGATTGCGCTGTCATGGGTCTACATCGCCTTTGGCGAAGTTCCTTTGATTGCCGGCATCTTCTACGGCATCAAGCCGGCGGTCACCGCTATCGTGGTGCATGCCGCGCATCGAATTGGCTCACGCGCCTTGAAGAACAATGTGTTGTGGGCGATTGCGGCGGCCAGCTTTGTGGCGATCTTTGCGCTCAATGTGCCGTTTCCTTTCATCGTTGTGGGGGCTGCGCTCATTGGCTTTATAGGCGGACGACTGGCGCCTGAGACCTTCAAAGTTGGTGGCGGACACGGCAGCGTGAACAAGTCCTTCGGCGCTGCTTTGATTGACGATCACACGCCGCCCCCTGAGCATGCGCTGTTCAGGTGGAGGCGCTTGATTCAAGTCCTTGCAGTTGGAGGCATTCTCTGGGCCGTGCCGATGGGTTGGTTGGTGCAAAAGTACGGCTGGGACCACACCTTCACCCAAATGAGCTGGTTTTTCACCAAGGCGGCGCTGTTGACGTTTGGCGGTGCCTACGCGGTGTTGCCTTACGTTTACCAAGGGGCTGTCGACCAATTCGGTTGGGCGACAGCCACGCAAATGATCGATGGTTTGGCGCTGGGTGAAACCACCCCCGGTCCCTTGATCATGGTGGTGGCTTTTGTCGGCTTCATCGGTGGCTACGTCAAAGAAGTGCTGGGTCAGCAGAGTCTGTTTCTGGCCGGAGCCGTGGCGGCCAGTTTGGTGACGTGGTTTACTTTTTTGCCATCATTCATGTTCATCTTGGCCGGCGGCCCTTTGGTCGAGAGCACGCACAACGACCTGAAGTTCACCGCCCCTTTGACAGCCATCACCGCGGCGGTCGTCGGCGTCATCTTGAACCTGGCCATGTTTTTTGGTTATCACGTGCTGTGGCCGCAAGGCTTCAGCGGCACGTTTGATGTGCCCTCAGCCGTCATTGCGCTGACAGCAGCGGTGGCACTTTTCAAATACAAGCGCAACGTGATTCATGTCATCGGCGTCTGCGGCCTGCTGGGCGTTGCCCTCCAGTGGCTCCAGATTTAAAGCCATAAAAAAGAGACAATGCCGGCATGACTGCGGACTATTTATTTGAACGGCTGACCCTGCTCACCTACCGCGTGGCGAGCTACGCCATGCTCAACTTGGCCGACGATGCGGCCATGCTGGCTTTCATCTTTTGCTGATTCAACACTGGCGTCTATTTGCCTGATAAGGGCGACAGACAAGATCAACTTTGCGCCATTTCCCATTCACGATGAGCAAAAGCCCTCAGCTTGGCCAAATGAAGGATGCTTTCTTTGATTATCCAGAACCAAAATGACGTCACCGAAGCTGTGCTCGCCGAGTTGCAGCGTGCAAGCGATCCGCGCTTCAAGGAGATCATGACCGCAGCGGTGAAGCATCTGCACGGCTTTATTCGTGACGCCCAGTTAACCGAAGCGGAGTTCCATCAGGCGTGTGGCGTGATCGCTCAATTGGGCCAACTCACCACGGCCTCGCACAACGAAGTGGTTTTGATCAGTGGTTCACTGGGCATTTCGGCGCTGGTGTGTCTCCTCAACAATGGCGACCAAGGCCAAACAGAAACCACGGCGAACCTGATGGGTCCGTTCTGGCGGATGGACTCGCCGCGCACTCAGAATGGCGGCTCGATCGTTCGCTCCACGACACCCGGTGCGCCCGTGTTTGTCAACGCCTGGATAAGGGACAAAACGGGTCGTCCCGTTGAGGGTGCAGACGTCGACATCTGGCAGGCATCTTCGGAAGGGTTTTACGAGAACCAGGATCCAGGACAAGGCGACATGAATCTGCGCGGCAAGTTCACGACAGATGCAGCCGGCCACATCTCATTTCGCAGCATCAAGCCCGTGGGTTACCCGATTCCTTTGAGTGGCCCGGTCGGGGCGCTTTTGCGCGCACAAGGGCGACACAACATGCGACCCGCGCATATTCATTTCATGATCTTCAAGCCGGGTTACAAAACGCAGTTCGCGCAGGTCTATTCAAGCGATGACCCCCACCTCGAAACCGATGTCCAGTTCGGTGTGACGAAGGCTTTGGTGGGCCAGTACGTTCTTCATGACCACGAGGCCGCCCCTGCCGATGATGTGACGGGTCCGTGGTACTCGCTGGACCATCACTTTGTTGTTGAACCGGGAGAAGCCAAGCTGCCCAAACCGCCCATCACTGGCAAAGCGGCCGGCGAACGCCCGACGCTGGAAGTCCTTGAGAGAAATTCTTAAACAGCATGTCGTCCGATGTTGTTCAAGACGGATCAGTCAATGGCAACTGTTAAAAATGTTCAATTCGATCTCCCTTTGAGCCTCAGCAAGTCGATTCGAGACGGTTGAAGGGCGTACATCACCCAATGAACAGGCCTTAGGGCGACTCAGTTCAGCGGACCCAAGAAAACTTCCCCCGAGTAGCTGTCGCTTTGCGGACTTATTTCGGCCTGCCATCGGGTCGGATCTGCATTCCAAGACCTGCGTAAATTGGCGGGGCGCGGCTTGCCGTCCCAGCCTATTTGCTCCATTTCCCAATAAAGCTGCACCAGATTGCCGTCCGGATCAGAGAGCCACACATGGTGGCCCATGCCAGGAAACAGCGCTTGGGGCAGTTCTTTGAATTGCAGGCCGGCTTGCGTGAGGAAGGCTATCGCATCGCGCAGTTGGGCGTAGCTTCCGAGCTGGACGCCAAAACCGAACAGGCTGGAGTTATCAGTAAGACCTAAAACGTTGCGCAGGGCGATCGGGTAGACCGCCAGCGAATGGTGCTCGGTGTTGGCACGCAGGAACACGCAACGATGACCCTCGTAGATGATCTCCTCGGTCAGGCTCAAGCCCAGCGTTTTTTGGTAAAAATCCAAAGCCTCGTTGACATCTTTGACAAAGATCCGAACCGGCCCGATTTTGGTGATTTTGAATGGGCGTGCCAGCAAGACGCCGCCGACGTCGAAGGTCTCAGGCAGCGGCATCTTTCGGCGGTATCCGCCATCCAAAGCTAAACCTTGTTCTAAGGCCGCATTGACTTCAGAAAATTCAGACCGGTGTGGTAGTTCTGGCGGTTGCATGTAGCGTATGCCGTGCATGGCAAGGGGCTTCGACATGCCGGCCCATCCGATTTGTTCAATGCCGTAATAGAGCTCGTTCACATGGCCGTCAGGGTCTGCTGGGTAAATATGCCAGTTAGAGCCCGGCGTGTCGCGACCGGATCGCAAAATTTTCAAACCCTGCTCGCTAAACCATTTGAAACCATCAACCACCTCACGCAAGGAGGAAACCTGCCAGGTGATCTGATTGACCGTGAGTTCCGGATAGGGGCCGTAGTGCGGGTTACTGGCTTCTACTGCGCGTTTGGGGAACAGTACAAAAGAATGGTGATCCGTACCGTGACGTGTAAAAACCCCGCGCGTCGGACCGACCTGCGCTTTGACGGCCTCAGGAACACGCGGACCAAAGTCGAGTTCATCTGAGATTTCAAACCCAAGCAAGCGGCTGTAGAAATCCAGTGCAACGTCAACCGATGCCACATTGATTCCAAAATGTCCGAGTCTTCGAATCTGAAAGGGCCGTGTCAGTGAGACGCCCTCAACGCAGTAACTATTTTCTGACATGACTCAAGGTCTCCGTTTGAACTCAGCCAATGACACCGCCGATTCAGTGCGTTGTCGTTCCAGTCAGCGGGAAATATTTGCCCAGCCAATTTGACAGAACACCTTGTACGACGGGGTTGTTCTCTGCGAGCATGAAGTGATCGACTTCCGCAAACAAATGCAATTCAGTGGGTTGCCCGGCCAACTGGAACATGTCAATCGACTGCTCGGTGGGCGTGACGGTGTCATTGGCCGGGTGCATTAGCAGCAAGGGCCTGGGTGCAATGTTGGCAACAACATCGTTGGCTCGGAAGGTGTACATGCTTTCAACAACGTCGAACGGGAAGGACATCACTGCGCCATCTGCGAGATGGTTGCGCATGCCTGGGCGAATCGGGACGATGTCAAAACGCGGAACATCGATGGAGACACCGCGTTTGAGTTCAGCGCGACCATGCTGAAGCATGTCTGAGAATTTTTTCCAGGCTTCCGGAGTTGCATGTTGTTTTTGAAATTTCTTTTCGCCGTTGCCCCAACCACCGGCAGAAATACAGGCGGCGATGCGCTCGTCAACACCTGCGGTGTAGACCGCCACAGCAGCGCCAAAACTAAAGCCAAGGACGCCTATTTTTTTCTTTGAAACTTCAGGGCATGTTTCTAAAAATGAAATGGCATTGCGCGTGTCTTGTACCTGCTCGAGGCAAATCACTCGGCCGCGCGGGCCTTGGCTGTCGCCGCAACCACGCATGTCGAAGCGCAGCACCACATAACCCATGCCCTCGAGGATGGCCGCTACGGAGGGCGGGACGCCGCCATTTTTGGTGCCACCAAAACCGTGCAATACCGCAATCGCGGGTCTGGATTCACCGGGTTTCATGTCGTCCGGTGTATGCAGGACGCCAGCGAGTTTCAGGCCATCCGAATCAAAAAATACATCACGTTGCATCGTCGCTCCAGCCCTTGCTTATTAGGGATTTTTCTAGTCACAGAATGACGCGGATGTTATACGATAAAAAATAAAGTTATCTTCAAAGGATCGTTCATGACCGCCCGCATTCAGTTCAAGCCACACGGCGTTATTCCTGCGGTACTACTTCCGTTCAACGATGACTTGTCAATTGATGAAGCGAGCTACCGAGCTCATTTGCGTGATGTCGCCAGCGTCAGCGGCATCAGTGCTGTCACCACCAATGCCCATTCGACAGAAGTGGCCTCGTGTACTTTTGATGAGCAACAGCGTGTGCTCGCCATCACGCAAGATGAAGTCGGTGATCGTTTACCCATCGTCAACGGCATTTATGCGGATGGCAGCATGGAAGCGCAACGACTGGCCAAGATGGCGGATGACGGCGGTGCCTCCGCTTTGTTGGTATTTCCGCCGGCTATTTACACTTTTGGCCAGCGGCCTGAGATGGCGATAGAACATTTCAAGCGCATTGCCGACGTGACCGACTTGCCCCTCATTGCTTTTCAATATGCGCCCAGTGGTGGTCAGGGCTACCCCCTGCCAACGCTCATCAAGATGATTGAAGCGGTCCCCACTTTGGTGGCGATCAAAGACTGGTGTGGCAGCGCCCAACTCGCCGATCGTCAGATTCGTGCCCTGCAGACACGAACGCCACCGGTGAGTGTGTTGAGTACGCACAGTGCATGGTTGTTCAGTTCGCTGGTGCTCGGGTGCCATGGCTTGTTGTCTGGCAGCGGTTCCGTCATCGCTGACTTACAGGCGCAACTTTTCCAAGCCGTGCAAGCCAAGGACTTGGCCTTGGCCCAGCAGATCCATGACCGCATTTATCACACCGCCGAGGTGTTTTACGCGGAGCCGTTCGTGGACATGCACAACCGGATGAAAGAAGCGCTGGTCTTGCTTGGCAAACTCCCGCGCGCCGTGGTGCGGCCTCCACTGGTCAAAATTCAGGCGCCTGAAATCGAGCGTATACGCCAAGCCTTGGTGGCGGCAGGTCTCCTCACTCCCTAGACCTTTCACAAAGGCCAAATCATGATTCGTTTTCTCATGTCGCTGTGTATTGCTATGGGGCTCGGCACAGCAACAGCACAAACTTACCCCAGCAAACCGATTCGGTTGGTCGTCGGTTACGGGCCTGGCGGCGTCGCCGACATCACGGCCCGGCTGGTCGCGCAAAAATTAACGGAGTCCATGGGGCAGCCTGTGATTGTCGAAAACCGACCCAGCGCAGGCGGCATCATGGCCGGCGACTTGGTCGCCAAGGCCGACCCGGATGGCTACACCCTGCTGCACCTGAACTCCGGAAACGCCATCAGCGCGGCGTCGTTTCGGAAGCTGTCGTTTGACGTGAAGAAAGACTTTGAGTCGATTGCCAACATGGGTGCAGTCGACTTTGTCGTGCTGGTCGACAAGAGCTCTGACATCAAGACCGTGGCTGACTTCATGATCAAGGCCCGAGCCAATCCGGGCAAGACCAACATCGGCACCGTCAGCATCGGCAGTGGGCAGCACATGGCGGCCACTTTGTTCAAGAGCATCACTGGGGTTGATTCTCCAATCGTGCCTTACAAAGCAACCCCCGCACTTTTTGCCGCACTCAAAGGCAAGGACATCGACGTTGTTTTTGAAGTGGTCTCGCCGGCACTGAGCCTGATTCGGGGGGGCGAACTGCGCGCCATTGCGGTGTCGTCGGGAAAGCGCTTTGCTGGATTACCGGACGTGCCCACGATGATGGAAAGTGGCGTCAAGGATTTTGACGTCAGCGCTTGGAATGGTTTGGCTGCACCGGCCAAAACGCCTAAGGCCATCATCGACAGGCTGAACAAAGAGGTCAATGCCGTGCTGGCCTTGCCTGACGTTCAAAAACGTTTTCAGGACTTGGGTATCGACCCGCGTGGCGGAACACCTGCGGAGCTACGCAACAAACTGTTCAGCGAGGTCGACAAGTGGACGAGTCTTGTCAGCACCATGCACATGGAGCGCCAGTAAGCTTGCGCCTGCGCTCCATGATGGCGTCACATTGACATTGGAATTTTGATGAACTTGAATCTTAAAAAAGTGTTTTTCGGCCCCTTGACGCTGATCGCGCTAACGGCACTGATCGCCGTACTACCGGTGCCTGCATTGGCGCAAGCCTACCCAGCGCGGCCCATCACACTGGTCTGTCCATTTGCGCCCGGCGGCTCAGCCGACATCATGGCCCGCCTGATCGGGCAAAAGCTGAGCGAGGGATTGAACGTCCCGGTGGTGGTCGAGAACAAGCCGGGTGCGGGCGGCATGGTGGGGTCGGCATTGGTGGCCAAAGCCAAGCCGGACGGCTACACCTTGCTGCTGGTGACGGGCGCTTATCCGGCTGCGGCCGCCTTGGCCAAGACGCCTCAATTTGACTACGTCAAAGACCTCGCGATGGTGTCGATGGTCACGTCCTACCCCTTTATCGTCAATGTCCCGGCCAATGCGCCGTTCAAGACTTTTGCGGAGCTCTTGACCTACGCCAAGAACAACCAGGGGAAGCTGAATTACGCCACCTCCGGCATCGGCTCCATCAGCCACCTGTCGGCAGAATTGATGAATGTCATGGGGGGCATTGAGACGGTTCACATCCCCACCAAAGGCGGGACCAGTGCCTTGAGCGAGTTGCTCGGGGGTCGGGTTGATTTGATCTTCGAAGCGCCCACGCTGTCCTTGCCGCTGATCAAAAGTGGGAAGTTGCGTGCTTTGGCCTCGACGGGCCATGAACGCTACAAAGCCATGCCAGAGCTGCCCACGGTCGCGGAAAGTCTGCCGGGTTATGAGGTCTACTCCTTCATCGGTCTGGCCGCCACGGGAGGAACGCCAGAGCCCATCGTCCAAGCGTTGAACAGCGAAATCCGAAAAATGGTCAGCAACCCGGAGGTTTCACGTCGCTTGCGCGAACTTGGTGGCGAGCCGCAAGTGAATTCAGCCGCAGAGATGAATGTCTATGTGTCCAACGAGCTCAAAAAATGGCGTCAAGTGATCGATGGCCGAAAGATTGAACGTCAATGACTTCAGTCGTCGTTGTCTCCGGGGACGCACTCAAAACCTATACCGCCAAGATTTTTGAGCATGCCGGTTTGTCGCCTGAGCATTCGGCTCTTGTCGCAGACGCCTTGGTCTGGGCTGACTTGCGTGGCGTCGACTCGCATGGTGTTAGCCGTGTCGGCTTCTATTTGAACTTCATTCAAAAAGGTGTCATCAACAAGGCACCGAATCTGCGGGTCACCGACGACACCGTGGCGTTGCAAATCATCGATGCGGATGCCAGCGCCGGCACCGTGGCCATGGGCCTGGCGGTCGAACGTGCGGTTGACAAAGCCCGCGCGGTCGGCTTGGGGCTGGTGTTGGTGCGGGCGACGACGCACACCGGCGCGCTGGGTTATTACACCCAGCAACTGGCGCAGCAGGGGATGATCGGCATCGCCTATTCAGCCTCGATTCCCATGATGGCCTACCACGGGACCCGTGTGGCCGGTGTGTCTACCGCACCGTTGTCAATTGCAGTGCCAGGCGAGTTGAACGAACCGATCGTTTTGGACATGGCCTCTAGCATTGTTTCCTTAGGCCAGCTCAAGCAAGCCAAATTGCGCAACCAAGTTTTAGCCGAAGGCCTCGCACTTGACGCAAAAGGCAACCCGACGACCGACCCGCAACAAGCCGTCATTCCCTTGCCGTTTGCCGGGCCCAAAGGTTCGGGCTTGGCGTTGATGTTCGAACTCATCACCAGCCTACTGGTGATGAACCCTTTGGTGTCAGAATTTTTTTCCGGCAAACCGGGCGGCCGCAAACACCAGCAAAATGCCTGCATCATTGCGATCGACGCCTTCAGGTTCTGTCCTGAAGAGACGTTTCGCAGCGAAGTCGCACGCACGGTGGCCGCACTTAAAAATTTGCCGGCACTTGAAGAAAACGGCGATATCTTGATGCCGGGGGAGCGCGGTCATCGCACTGCTTCAGAGCGTCGGCAGAAGGGCATACCGCTTTCTGCTGAAGTGGTTCAAGAGCTGGCTGAATTCGGCTTGAGCGCGGGGCTCCAGACGCCTTGGTGAGTACGCATGCCGGGTCAAGTGTCGACAGCCTGAGCCGGCGCTTAACCTGCGCCTGTTTGTTTTCAAGCGACCGTCGGCCAGTTTTTTTTCTATGCGTCCATGCGCGACTTTAATGTACGGCTCGATGGCCACCAAGCTGCTGAACATGAGTTGCACCTGGCTGGCCATGAGATCGGTCATGGCGGTGGCCCGACCTTTGTACGGCATGTGCGCCATCTCAACGTCAGCCATGCTCTCGTTCAGCACCACTGCCAGATGCACCGAACTGCCATTGCCGTTGGAGGCGTCAATGGCATGCCGGTACCGGGTATAGAGCTCGACGATGTGCATCGCCAAGGCGTCATGCCTGCGGGTGCTGCCGACTGGTTACGAAAGAGGTACCGGTGTGGGCATTGGCAAAGGGCACGGTCAGAGTTCTCAAACTCACGACCGACTAAACCGTGCACGCGCTGGGCATTGCGGGCACACAGGTCGCTGGCCTGATGGCTGCGCAGTACGGCGCCACGGTCAAGCGGATGCACGCCGGCCGCGCTTTGCAAAGCGGGCTGTATGGCGCGTTGTCTGCCGAGCGGGGATTGACGGGAATCGTGAATGTGTTCGACAGCGAGTACGGCGATTTTTGCTCAACCTTCTCGCGCTCAAATGACCGCTTTAACTTGGCGGAACTCACCGCCAGACTTGGTGGCGGGTGGCGGGTGGCAGAAGATAGGCATCACCTTGAAGTTTTATGCTTGCGTTTGCAGTAACTTCAGCACGCTCGATGCGATCCGCTCAATGCAGCAAGAGCGGCATTTTGGCGTGGCCGATGTGAAGAAAAATAATCGTCAATAGCTCTCCATGAACATAGGATTTTTTATCCAGCCGATCATGACCAAACCGCTCCCGTCATGGCGAGCGCAGCGCGGCCATCCATCTTGGCGGTGCGCGGTGATGGGCTGCCGCACTTCACTCGCAGCGACGGCATTTTTGGCCTTTTGTTCAAGGTCTGTGTGCGGTATCTGGCCGGATCCGGAGAACTCGCAAGTCACGATGGACCCTGTCGGCGCAGCGGGTCGAGGCAATGAAAAGAACTTTGCCAGTGAAGCTGAAGTCGTGGAGAAGTTCCAAAATTGGCCGCGCTGGCGATCTCAAAGACTCAAGCGGAGCAAGTCGTGGACTGGTTCATGGCGCTTGAAAAGTGCAGTGATGCCTCTGATCTGCCTCGTCTGCTGACGCCTCACTGAGTCAGTTGAAGGTCAAGTTGCGGACCGTGTTTGCTGGCTCTCACTTGGCCATTATCGGTGCAGCAATAGAAGGTGTTCGCAGGCGTAGCGTCGCGGTTTTTTGCGCCAGAAATTTTTCGATGAATCTAAAAATAAGCAATCCGCAGCCGGCACTCAATGCCAGGCTGAGGAACATGTAAAGCCAGCCGGATGTGGCGTTTTCGATGCTGATGCCAATGCGCTGAAGAACGTTGCGTAGGAACGCTAGAACAAAGACGTGCGTGAGGTAAATTGAATACGATGCGTCGCCCAGTTTGGACAGCCAGCTGAGCCAAGTGAGCTGCAGCGCGGGTATCCGGCAAAACCCAATCACAATCAATGTCGCGGGGAGGCCAGCTCGGAGGAATGAATAGTCGCCCTGAACGTGTTGCATGCCCAGCCAAAGAGCAAAGCCCAAGCTAACCATCAGCGCACCACCCCATTGGCTCGGTTTGAGCCGTCCAGAGGCATACCCATAACCGATGATGGCGCCGGCCAAAAAGATCAAGATGATCGGGTTGGCATAAAAGCCTGCAACGCCCTGCAAGTTAAAGGCGATGCCGCACAAGACAACACCTGCCAATACCGTGCCCAGCGCAAGCAAGCGCCAGACGCCTTGTAACCATAGCGTGACGGCAAAGACGGCGTAGAACGCCATTTCGTAGTTGAGCGTCCAGCCTGGAATCACCAATGGCCAGTAGTTGTCCGGGAACGCAGGCGAGCGCATCGGAATAAAAGCGAAGCTGGCCAAGATGTGGGGACTGCTGAGCAGGGTGCTTTTTAACAATGCCGGCGCTAGTGCTGCAACGATGACGACAGCCAGCGTTGCTAGCCAATAAAGCGGTGCAATGCGCTCCAGCCTGCGAGCCATGAATTGACCGGGCGTTATATTTTTGCCATAGGTTGTGTACACCATGATGAACCCACTGATGACAAAAAATAAGTCAACGCCACTTGCGCCAGCCTCAGATGGAAATTGCGTCTTGACCCAAGAAAAATGATCTCGGGCATGCAGCCAGACGACCATCAGTGCGGCTACCGCGCGCAGGTATTGAATGTTGATCAATGACTTCGGGTCGGTCGCAGAATTCATGGTTCCCTCGGCTGGCCGTAAATTCCGTCACTGATGAGTGAAGAATTTAAAGCTTAGTTTCTGAGAATCCTACCGGACTTTTACGGCAGAGTTTCATCATGTGCTCTGCAACATCTTTGCGATATGTAGAACCCCGCCGCTACCAAAAAGCGACAACAATCGCCAGCGTCAGCGACGCAACGGCAACCACCTGAACCCGGTAGTCCAGCAACCAACCGCGTGGTTGATCGGGCTGCACCATCTCCAGCCGCCAAAGTGAGGAGCGCATGTCCGGGTCATCGCGCGGGGTGGTGCAAAAACTCACGCCGATGCAAATCAGCAGGCACCCCCCGGTGGTCAGGCCCGCCACAATGGTGAAGTGCAGCGTCAGCCAACCGGCTTGTTTGCATAGCAAGGTGGCCAGCCCCATGGCATGCCCGATGATCAGCGTAGTCAAAGCCGCCGCTGGCGTGGTGCGCACCCAAAAAAGTCCGAGCAAAAAGATGGCGACAACAGGCGGCACGGCGTATGAAAAGATCTCCTGCAGATAGGCAAAGATGCCGGGGAAGCTGCTGATCATCGGCGCCCACAACGCGGCCATCAGCATGAACACCACCGTCAACCAGCGCGCCATCTTGACAGCGCCTTGTTGGCCCAAGCGGGTTTTCTGTGCGTCACTCAAAAAGTCGTGATAGACCAAAGTCGACGCTGCATTCAAAGTGCTGTCGATGGTCGACATGATGGCGGCGATCAATCCGGCCAGTACCAATCCTCGCAAGCCTGAGGGCAGCAGCGTGGTCACCAACGTCGGGAAAACAGCGTCAGCTTTGGCGATGTCGGGCAGGATGCTGGCAGCCATCGCACCGGGCAGCACCATGATGAACAAGGGCGTTAACTTCAGCAGGCCGGCCAATGTCAGTGACCAACGCGCGTGGTCCAGGCTGCGCGCCGCCAGCACGCGTTGCACGATGTATTGGTTGGTTGACCAGTAGTAAAAACCCAAAATCGGCACGCCGATCAAGGTGCCGAGCCAAGGCAAATTCGGGTCGTCCAGAGGCCGTATCAGTGACAAGTGACCTGGTGGCAAACCGGCGGTGGCTTGTGTCCACGAGTAGTCGTTGGCTGCAAAAATAAGCCAGGTCAGCGCCGTTGATCCGGCCAGTAGCACGATAGCTTGGATCACGTCGGTGTAGACCACCGCACGCAAGCCGCCGATCGCGGTGTAGGCACCGGCAAAGACGGCCAGCCCAACACAGGTCGGCCAAAGTGGCAAGCCAGGAAAGAACACTTGCAGGATCAACACGCCAGCAAAAATGCTGCCAGCCGTGTCAACGAAGATCGACAAAAATATCGTCAGTGCTGAGAAGTAACGCCGCACCGTCGGGCTGTAGCGCCGTTCTAAGTATTCGGGGATGGTGGTGATGCGCTGTTTGAAAAAAACCGGCACCGTCACAAAGGCCATGAACAGAAACAGCAGGCCGGCCATCCACTCATAGTTGGCCACCGAAATGCCCGAGGTGTAGGCCTGACCGCTCAGACCGACCAGCGTCGTGCCGGAGATATTCGAGGCGAACAGTGAGAAGCCGATGGCCACGCAACCCAAGCTGCGCCCGGCCAGAAAGTAATCGTCGGCGTTTTCAATTTTTCGTGACACCCACAGGCCAATGGCCAAGATGCAGATGGCGTACAGGCCAATGATCCACAGGTCGAGAGAGGTGAGGTTTCCTGTTGCAATGAAATTCAAAATCTCGTCCTTCTTCTCTTCCTGCTATTTTGGTCAAGCTCAGGTCGTCTTAAAGCCTGCAGCTATGACGCCGTGTGCACAGATGGCCTCATCTTCATCACCCGTGCCACCGCTGGCGCCGACAGCACCCAATAGGGTGCCTTCGGCATTTTTAATCAGGACTGCGCCGGGTTGCGGTAGAAACTTGCCGCCCGATGTGGCGGCCAGTGACAAAAAGAAATTAGGGTTGTCTTTGGCGCGGTCACTGAGCCCGCGGCTTGACATGCCCATGCCGACGGCCCCCCAAGCCTTGCCTGTGGCAACGTCGACGCGGAACATGCTCGCGCCGTCTTCGCGCTGCATGGCTTTGACGTGGCCCGCGTCATCCAGTACCACCACCGCCATGGGCTTGTAGCCCATTTTTTGGGAGTGCTCAAGGGCTGAGTCAATCATTTTGTTGGCTTGTGCCAAGGTCAGTCGCGTCATGAAAGTCTTTCTTGTTAAAAAGAGAAAGTGGATCAACGCTGGCCAGCGGCCAGCGAGTCTCGACAGTGTATTGAAACCGATCTGTGGTGATGTCCTCAACACGCCATTCAATCACTTGACCTGAGCACCCGGTTAAGAAGGGTATTCTTCGGCTGGTATTTTGGCGCTGTCCTCAAGTCATCCCAGTGCAAAGCGGATTGAGTATTGCGCCCGTTGCGAGCAACTCAGAAAAAGGAACAGGGAATGAGCAAGCCAGTCATTGGGGTCGTGGGTCTGGGAATCATGGGGAGCGCGATGGCCGAAGAGTTGATCAAGTGCGGCTATGCAGTCGTTGGCTACGACGTCTCCGCGCCAGCCTGCAAACGGCTCAAAGCCGCTGGCGGCAAGGCGCTCGCATCGGCAACGGCGGTGGCCGATGCCTCTGCCATCGTCATCGTGTCGTTATCGACCTCTGTGGCGTTGGCAGAGACGGTTCAAAAACTCGCTGCGGCTAAGCCGAAAGCGAAGGGTCAGGGCTTGTTGGTGGTGGAGACCAGCACCTTGCCCATGGACGACAAAGAGCAAGCCCTCAAAGCACTGCGCATGGTTGGTATGTCGGTGTTGGACTGCCCGATCAGCGGCACGGCAGTGCGCATGAAAGAGCGCGCCTGGACAGTTTTTTGCAGTGGCAGCAAGGCGGCCTACAAGCGCGTTGAAGTAGTACTCAAAGTCTTCACCGACAACGTGCCGTATGTGGGGGCGTATGGCAATGGCACCAAAATGAAATTTGCGGCGAATCATCTGGTCGCTATTTACAACGTCGCCTGTGCCGAGTCGGTGACGCTGGCGCGCAAGATGGGGCTGGACCCGCAAGATGTGCTGGACCTGTTCGGCAGCAGTCCCGTCATCGGCACGGGCGTCATGCGCTTGCGCATGCCCTTCATGATCCGCAGCGAGTATTCGCCGCCGACCATGAAAGTCGAGGTCTGGCAAAAAGACATGCAGGTCATCGGCGACATGGCCAAGTCTGTCGATTGCCCAACACCCTTGTTCAGTGCCTGCGTGCCAATTTACAGCGCCGCCATGGCCCAAGGTTTGGGTCAGCAAGACACGGCGTCGGTGAGTGAGGTACTGGCCAACATGGCTGGCATCGCGCCCAAAGCAAAGGGTAAACGCTGAGGTCTTAAAACCGCTTTGGCCGTGCAAGCGGTCTTAAAATTTGCAGCTATCTTTGACTCAATCTGAAGGTCTGACCATGCAGCGCTGGATGAAAAAATGTGTGGGATTATTTTTGTTGACCTTGGCCTTCTGCGCCATGGCGCAAAGCTATCCAACCCCCAAGCCGGGCAACTGGACGGCCAAAGACTTTCGCTTTCACACCGGTGAGGTCATGCCTGAGCTTAAGATCGGCTACACCACGGTGGGCGAACCAACCGGCGAGCCCGTGGTCATCTTACATGGCACTGCCCAGTCTAGCGCCGCCCTGCTGACACCTGCGTTTGCCGGTCAGCTGTTTGGGCCGGGTCAGGCGTTGGACGCCAGCAAATACTTCATCATCCTGCCTGACGCGATCGGCACGGGTCGCTCAAGCAAGCCTTCTGACGGCATGCGCGCCAAGTTTCCGCCATACAACTACACCGACATGGTGTCTGCACAACACCAGTTGGTCACCGAAGGGTTGGGCCTCAAGCATGTGCGCATGGTGTTGGGTAACTCTATGGGCGGTATGCAAACGTGGATGTGGGGCATCGCGTACCCGGACTTCATGGATGTGCTGGTGCCGATGGCGTCCATGCCCAGTGCTATGTCAGGACGCAACTGGATGATGCGGCGGCTCATCATCGACTCCATCCGCAATGACCCTGAGTGGCTGGGCGGCAACTACACGACCCAGCCGCGCAGCGCGCAATTTGCCTCGGTGTTTTTTGCGACAGCCACCAGCGGCGGCAACCAAGCCCTGCAATCTTTGGCGCCAACCAGTGACAAGGCCGACCAGTTGTTGGACTTGCGACTCAAGACGCCCGTGCCGGGGGATGCTAATGATCTTTTGTACCAATGGGCTTCCTCGCGCGACTACAACCCATTGACCGGGTTGGAAAAAATCAAGGCGACGTTGCTGGCCATCAATTCCGCCGACGACGAACGCAATCCGCCTGAATTGGGCGTGATGGAACGTGAGCTCAAACGCATCCCTAACGCGCGCCTGTTGTTGCTGCCCGCCAGTGACCAAACGGCTGGTCACGGCACCACAGGGCAGGCCAAATGGTGGAAAGACCAAGTCGCTGAGTTGCTGAAAAACGCACCTCGTCAAGCGCCTTAAACCGCACCCTGATTCAACCGTTCTGGTTTTGTCGCCGTCATGAAAAGTGTCATGAAAAAATCCTTGCGAATCTTGGCCGCGAGCTTGTTGATTTTGTCTTGTGCCGTGCAGGCGCGTGTCACGCGCATCGTCATCGACGAGACTCTGCCGATGCCTGCGGTAACCGGTGCGCCGAACGGCATAGCGTACGAGCAGGTGGCCGGCCGCGCTTTTGGTGAGATAGACCCCAAGTTGCCTGGCAACGTCATCATCCAAGACATCGAGTTGGCGAAGGACGCAGATGGCAAAGTGCGTTATGTGGCGTCTTTTGTTATCAACAAACCGGTTGACCTGAAACAGGCCAGTGGTTTGATGTGGCACGACGTACCCAACCGAGGTCGGGTCTATCCGTTTGCGCCGCAGGAACGCGCGTTTGGCGACATCGAACTGGCCAGCGCTTGGCAAGGTGACAACATCGGAGCCACCACCGCGCGGCCCAAAGCCAGCGTGGACGGCATGCAGTTTTTGCAAGTTCCCGTAGCGCGTCAGGCGGATGGATCACGCGTCACGGGCCAAGTCCTCGGACGCATCGTCAACCGCAGTGGATTAGGCTCTCAGCCGCTGATGGTGCAAACCAATCCCGTGCCTTACAAGCCCATGAGCTTGGAGACGGCTAAAGCCAAATTAACGTCGCGCGCCGGCGAGACCATGAGTGGCGAGGTGATCGACGAGCAAACCATCATCGCCAGTGATTGGGCGTGGGCCCGTTGCGACGCCCAAAACCCGTTTCCCGGTGTGCCCGATGCGACACAAATTTGCCTGAAAAAAGGCTTTGACGCGAAGCGTCTTTACCAAGTGGTGTTCATCGCCGCGGACCCCTATGTACTCGGTGTGGGTTTCGCCGCTTGGCGCGATGTTGGCATGTTCTTCAAACAAGCGCAGGCCGATGATGTCGGCACGCCCAACCCGATCGCCAAAACAGTGACGCACAGCATTGGCCGTGGCGTGTCTCAGTCGGGCAATTACCTGCGTGGTTGGCTGCACCTTGGCTTTAACCGGGACGAAGCCGGTACGCGAGTGCATGACGGTCTGTGGCCGATCATCGCGGGTCGGCGTATTGCGCTGAACTTTCGTTGGGCGCAGCCTGACGGCGTACTGGAGCTGTACCAAGCCGGCAGCGAAGGCCCGCAGTGGTGGCTGCCACATCCGGACGTGTTGCGCGGCATTCATGCTGCCGGTATTCTGGACCGCTGCACCGACAGCAACACTTGCCCAAAGATCATGGAACACTTTGGTTCCGCCGAGGTCTGGGCTTTGAAGCTGACGCCCGAGTGGGTTGGCACCGATGCCAAGCAAGACCTGCCTTTGCCGGCTAACGTGAAGCGTTATTACATCGCCGGCAGCAACCACGGCGGTGGCGCGGGAGGTTTCAATTCAAGCTTGCCCTATGCCGGCTTGCCCAAAGAAGGGCCGATGTGCCCTGGTAATAATTTTGGCCAAGCTGTTTTGCCGGCCAACCCGATGCCACACACGCAAACCGTCAATGCGCTGCGCGTGCATTTTCGCAATTGGGTGATGCGCGGAACCGAGCCACCCGCCAGCCGTTATCCGACGATGGCTGCGGGCACGCTGGTCGAAGCGCACAAGGCTGCAATGGGCTTTCCGGCACTGCCCGGTTTACGGCCTACCTTGCCTGAACGCGACTTCATCATGCCGGTGCTGGACTACGACTGGGGTCCTGATTTCAACGCGTTAGACGGCTCGGGGGTTCCCTCATTGGCACCGCCGAAAATCAAGCAAGTGCTGAAAATGATGGCCCCCAAAGTCGATGCCGATGGCAATGAACTCGGTGGTTTGCCGGTGGTCTTGGCCGACGCTCCGCTGGGAACTTATCTGGGCTGGAATGTCACGGCCGACGGTGCGCAACCCTTTCACAAAGACCAGATTTGCAACTACGTGGGTGGCATGGTGCCATTCGCCCGCACTGCGCAGGCGCGCTTGGCGAGCCACGATATCCGCCTGTCGTTGGAGGAGCGCTACGGTTCGCACGACGGCTACGTGGCCTCGGTGACGAAGGCCGCCGAGCGGGCTCACAAAGAAGGTTTCTTGCTGGAAGAGGATGCCAAGGCGTTGATCTCCGACGCCAAAGCCAGTGCCGTGCTGCGTTGATTTGAGTCATGGGCAATGCTAGACTCGCGGCCCGACGCCCGCCATTCGGCAGAGCCGCTGCACCTTTGAGAGCCCCATGAAACCATCGAGTCTTTCCGGTAGCCGCCAGCTTGGTTTTGGCTTTGATGACGCTGCTATTCCGATGCCAACTGTGCCGCCGGTGATCGCCTTGAAGACGCCTACGCTTCCTCCATCTTCCGTTGCGATTGCTGTGATTGCTGCGCCGATCATCGCCAAGCCCGCGATCGAAACGCCAACCGAAACCCAAGCAAGCCAAACCGAAGCCACGCTGCCCGCAGACGTTGACGCCGAAACCGAAGCCATGGCCAAGGTGCTGGACGCGCACCCTGACTTTCGCGTGTTGAGACGGCTGGTACCCCGGCTTGAATTTCCGCCAGCCACCGGGCCCGTGGCCACGGTGCTGGTCCTTGATACTGAAACCACCGGCCTGAGCGCAGCGCGCGACAAGGTGGTTGAGCTGGCCTTGCTGCGCGTCACGGTGGATTTGCGCACCGGCCAGCCGGTGGGTGCCGTGCGGGTGTATGACGGCTTGGAAGACCCTGGCATGCCGATGCCCGACGAGATCATCGCCATCACGGGCATCACCGACGACATGTTGCTTGGCCAGCGGCTGGATGAGGCCGAGGTGCTGCGCATGCTGGATGGCGTCGATTTGGTGCTGGCGCACAACGCCGGCTTTGACCGGCCCTTTGTCGAATCAAGGCTGCCGCAGTTTGCGACGCTGAACTGGGCTTGCTCGTTTGCCGACATCGACTGGAAGAAAGAGGGTCGCGGTTCGGCCAAGCTGACCTCGCTGGCCTACGACCTGGGATTTTTCTACGATGCGCACCGTGCCGAAATGGACTGCCATGCGTTGCTGGCGGTGCTGATGGCTTCCCTCAAGACGACCCAGGCCAGCGGCTTGTCGCGCTTGATCGAATCGGCGCTCAATCCGACCTTTCGCTTGCAAGCGACGAACGCGCCGTTTGACGGCAAAGACCTGCTCAAGGCGCGCGGCTACCGTTGGGACGGTGCTCAAAAAGTCTGGCACACGCGCTTGGGCGATGCGTCTGCTTTGGCACTTGAATGCGCGTGGCTCAAAGCAACTGTGTATGCAGGCCGCAGCAGCCGCGTTCAAGTCGAAGAACTCGACGCCAAAACCAACTACTCGGCGCGGCCGGGGAAAGTCGGCTGGCGCGAACTCTGAGCCTTTGAAACTGAGGGATGTAGAAATTCCCTTGCCCGTCACTGCGAGCGAAGCGCGGCAGTCCATGACCGTTGGATTGCTGCGCTTCGCTTTCCATGAACATATGATTTTTTATCCAGCCGACCATGACAAAACTCCTCCCGTCATGGCGAGCGAAGCGCGGCCATCCATCGTCGAGGTGCGCGGTGATGGACTGCCGCGCTTTGCTCGCAGTGACGGCATTCTTGGCCTGTGGTTCAAGGTCTGTGTGCGGTATCTGGCCGGACTCGGAAAACTCGCCATAACGGCAAATTTTCGCTCGCCATGACACGCTTAATTTGCGCTGATGAGCCGACCGATCTCTGGCCAGCGTCGGTGCAGCCAGACCCACGCCAACAGCCCGATGCACATCATGAATAGTGACGCGATGGCGAGCGCGACGGTCGAATGCATGATCAGCGGGGCCAACACACCGGCCACAATGCCATTCGCTGAAGAACCGATGAAGGCCTGCAAAGAAGACGCCATGCCGCGTCGCTCAGGGTACAAATCGAGCACCAGCAGCGTCACCACCGGCATCATCACGGCCCAGCCAAAAGCGAAGATGGTGATCGGAAACATGGCCCAGGCCACATGCGCGGTAAAGAATACATTCGCTGCGACGTTGATCACCGAGACCACCAGCATGATCAGGAAGCCGTAGCGGATTTGCTGCTTCGGCGGGATGCGTCCGGCCATGCGTCCGCTGGCCCAAGCGCCGGCCATGATGCCGGCGATGGTCAGCCCAAAAAACCAGAAGAACTGCGATGGAGGCAATTGCAAATGGTCACCCAAAAAAGCCGGTGCTGAGAGCACGTACAAAAACATGCCGTTGAAGGGGATGCCGCTGGCCAGCGCCAGCAGCAAAAAGCGCGGGCTTGAACCCAACTGCCAATAGCCGCGCATCAAATGTTTGACTTCAAACGGTTGCCGTTGGCTGATGTGCAAAGTCTCAGGCAGCAGTTTGTAATTGGCCGTCCAGAGGGCCACGCCCACCACTGCCAAAAACCAAAAGATACTGTGCCAGCCCAAATGCACAAACAGCCAGCCGCCGATCATGGGTGCCAGCGCGGGCGCCACGCCAAAATAAATGGTCACTTGGCTCATGACTTTTTGAGCCTGTGCTGGCGGAAACATGTCGCGAATGACCGCCCGCGACACCACGATGCCGGCGCCGGTGGACAAGCCCTGCATGGCGCGGAAAAACACCAGCTGGCTGATGTTTGAAGACAGCGCACAACCAACCGAGGCGAGCGTGAAAACCGCAATTCCCCATAGCACCACCGGCCGCCGTCCAAGACTGTCGGACAGTGCGCCATGAAACAAATTCATAAAAGCAAAACCAAACAGATACGCCGACAAGGTCTGTTGCATTTCAGCTGGTGTGGCGCCTAGCGACTGACCAATGCCTGCAAATGCCGGCAGGTAGGTATCAATGGAAAACGGCCCAAGCATGCCCAGCAGCGCCAGCAAGACGGCCAGCGCCCAGCGCGGCGCACGCCAGATGGTAGCGGCGTCCGGGTTCATTCTGCCTTCAGTTTGAGGGCGGCGTCATACAACTCATTGCGCGATGCGCCGGTGATCTCGGCGGCCAGTTTGACGGCTGTCTTGAGCGGTAATTCAGCCAGCAACAACTTCAAGACCCGCCCGCCGTCGTCTGCGGCAGCAGCTTGCGGTGCCGGGTGCAACACCAGCGCAAACTCACCGCGCAGACGCTGTGGATTTGCGGCGAGCCATGCCGGTAGTTCACTGGCGGGCAGGGTGGCGATTTCTTCAAACTGTTTGGTCAGCTCGCGCGCCACCGTGATGGCCCGCTCAGCCAGCGGCGCAAAGGCGCGGGCCAGTGCTTCCATGCGGTGCGGTGCTTCCAAAATGACCACCGCGCGTTTTTCTGTCAGCAAGGTTTGCACGGCTTGGTCGCGCTCCCCAGCTTTGCTCGGTAAAAAACCGGCAAACACAAAACCGCTGTCGCCAGAGATGCCGGCCACGCTCAAGGCGGTGGTGACGCTGCTGGCACCCGGCAGTGGCATGCTTTTGAAGCCAGCTGCGCGCACGGCTGCTACCAGCCGCGCACCCGGGTCGCTGATGGCGGGCGTGCCGGCGTCGCTGACATAGGCCACGCGCTCACCGCGTTGCAGCCGGTTGATGACCGTAACCGCTGCCTCGGCTTCGTTGTGTTCGTGCACCGGTAGCAAGGGCTTGTTGACGCCGTACTGGCGCAACAGCGTTTGTGTGTGGCGCGTGTCCTCGCAACCGATGGCATCCACCAAGCCCAAAACGTGCAGTGCGCGCAGGCTGATGTCGGACAAATTACCGATGGGCGTGGCAACCACGTAAAGTGTGGCTGGTGGGTAATGTTGCAGGCCAGCGGCAGCCCTAGCGGCCTCCAGGGCCAAGTCGAAAGAAGCGTTCAATGTGGTTTTCCAAAAAACAAGCGGCAGAGCCGACCGAGCAGATTACCACCAAGCGGCGGGGCGACGCGGCGGAAGCCCTGGCCTGCACGTACTTGACGGCGCAGGGTTTGCGCCTAGTCGAGGCCAACTTCAACACGCCAGGCCGTGGTGGTGGTGAGATCGACTTGGTGATGCGGACGCCTGATGGCACGCTGGTGTTTGTCGAAGTGCGTCAGCGCAGCACGGCGTCACATGGTGGTGCGGGTGGCAGCATCACGTACGCCAAACAGCGCCGTATTATTTTTGCTGCGCGGCATTATTTGATGCGTTTTGCCAGTCTGCCACCCTGTCGCTTTGACGTCGTGCTGGTGCAAGGGCCTGTAGGAGCGCACACCATCGAATGGTTGCAAGCGGCTTTTAATGCGCCTTGACACATGGGTTTGAGCCAGTGACGCTATCATGCATGCCATGATTGAAAAACGCATTGAGCAGCACTTTATTGACAGTGCCGACCTCAAATACCAGGCGGCGCAAGTCCTGTCGAAACCTATCGCGGCAGCTGTTTCGGCCATCCTCGCCAGTGTCACCAGCGGCGGCAAGGTGCTGGCCTGCGGCAACGGCGGCAGTGCGGCCAGTGCGCAACATTTTGCAGCCAAGTTTGTAGGCCGCTACGACCGCGAGCGGCCTGAGTTGGCCGCCATTGCGCTCACCACCGATTCTTCAGTCGTCACTGCCCTCGCCAGTGACTACGATTTCAACGTCATCTTCGCCAAGCAAGTGCGCGCCTTTGGGGGCGCTGGCGATGTCCTGCTAGCCCTCTGCAGCAGCGGTGATTCAGCCAATGTGTTGGCGGCGATTGACGCCGCCCACGAACGCGACATGACCGTCGTGGCGTTGACCGGCAAAGGCGGCGGCAAGATGACATTCGCCTTGCGCGAAACCGATGTGCATATCTGCATTCCGCACGACCATATCAGCCGCATTCAGGAGGTCCATCTTTTGGTTCTGCACTGTATTTGCGATGGTGTGGACGCTCAATTACTAGGTGATCAGGAGGTCTCTACATGAACCAATCTATTTTTAAACGTCGGCTACTCGCCGCAGGTTTCACAGCTGCCGTTGTCGTCGGCGCTGGAAGTCTCACGGCTTGCGTGCCACTGGTCTTGGGGGGTGCCGCAGCCGGTACGGCCATGGTGGCCACCGACCGCCGCACCTCCGGTGCCCAGCTCGAAGACGAGGGCATTGAGCTTCGCACGTTGAGCCGTCTGCGCGAAAGCTTCGGCACGCGTGTCCGCGTCAGCACCGTCAGCTTCAACCGTCAGGTGTTGTTGACGGGTGAAGTGCCCAGCTTGCAAGACAAGCAGGCGGTCGAAGACATGGTGAAGACAATTCAAAATGTCGCTTCGGTCGTTAATGAACTCGGCGTACGCAACTCACCGTCACTGGCCGACCGTTCGAGCGACTTGTTGATCACCGGCCGTCTCAAGGCCGCGATTCTGGATGCGCGCGACTTGCAAAGCAACGCCTTCAAGGTGGTGACCGAGAACGGTACCGTTTACCTGATGGGCCGTGTGACTCAACGTGAGGCAGATCGCGTGACCGGCATTGCACGCAGTATTTCGGGCGTGCAACGGGTGGTGCGGGTTTTTGAGACCATCAGCGAAGACGAGCTGCGTCGCCTGCAGCCGGCGTCGGGCAAATCCTGAGTTTGAATTCGCGGTGATGGATTGCCGCGCTGTGCTCGCAGTGACTGAAAACTGCTCGCAGCGACGGCATTTTTGGCCTGTTGTTCAAGGTCTTTCTGCGGTATCGGGCCCGATTCGGAAAACTCGCCATGACGATCTGGCCGCGCTGCGCCGCTTTTCAGCGCCTGATGCCGGCGCTTTATTTCAGCCGTTTGATCAGGCTGGAGGTGTCCCAACGGCGGCCACCCATGGCTTGCACGTCGGCATAAAACTGGTCGACCAAGGCCGTGACCGGCAGGCGTGCGCCGTTGTGCTTGGCTTCGTCCAAGACCAGCCCCAAGTCTTTGCGCATCCAGTCGACGGCAAAACCAAAGTCAAACTTGTCGGCGACCATGGTCGTGCCGCGGTTCTCTAACTGCCAGCTTTGGGCTGCGCCTTTGCCAATCACGTCGAGCGCCAGATTCATGTCGAGGCCGGCTTTTTGGCCGAAGGCGATGGCTTCGCCCAAGCCTTGCACCAAGCCGGCGATGCAAATCTGATTCACCATTTTGGTCAGCTGGCCAGAACCGCTGTCACCCATCAAGGTGAAGGCTTTTGAAAAAGCCATGCCCGCTGGTTTGACGTTCTCAAAGGCAGCAGCGTCACCACCGCACATGACCGTGAGCGCACCGTTTTGAGCGCCGCCCTGACCCCCCGACACGGGTGCATCAACAAAGTGCAGGCCGAGGTTTTTGGCGGCCGCGTACAACTCGCGTGCCACCGATGCCGATGCCGTGGTGTGGTCGACAAACACCGCACCAGGCTGCATGCCTGCAAAAGCACCGTCTGCGCCCAGCGTCACGCCGCGCAGGTCGTCGTCGTTGCCGACGCAGCAAAAAACAATGTCAGCCCCCGTGGCTGCCAAGCGCGGCGTGGCTGCTTGGCGTGGTGCGGCCGTGCCTGCAAACTCGGCGCACCAAGCGACCGACTTGCTGGCAGTGCGGTTGTACACCGTGACCTGATGACCCGCCAACGCCAGATGACCGGCCATCGGGTAGCCCATCACGCCCAAGCCGATAAATGCGACTTTGCGGGAGGCAGAGGGTGAGTAGCTTTTGGCGTTCGTGCTGGTCGGCATGGGGGTTGTCTTTGTAGGTTGGAAAAGGTCGTGTGGCAGCAGTCGCTACCGTTGGAATGATTTTTACACAGCCTGTCAACCTTCGGCGTTCAGCCCGGAAACTGCGCCGGCGTTTTGGCTTTGCTGCGCGCTTCTGCCGGGGTAATGCGCTGTCGTTTGAGCAAGTCAGCCAGACTGTGGTCAAGGGTCTGCATCCCTTGGCTCAGGCCGGTCTGCAGACTTGAATACATCTGCGCCACTTTGCCCTCGCGGATCAAATTGCGAATGGCCGGTGTGCCCAGCATGATCTCGTGCGCGGCAATGCGGCCCAAGCCATCTGCCGTCTTGCACAAGGTTTGCGCCACCACGCCTTGCAGCGACTCCGACAGCATGCTGCGGACCATCTCTTTCTCCTCCGCGGGGAATACATCAATGATGCGGTCGATGGTCTTGGTGGCGCTGGCCGTGTGCAGTGTGCCAAACACCAGGTGGCCGGTTTCAGCCGCCGACAAAGCCAGCCGAATAGTTTCCAGGTCACGCATTTCACCGACCAAAATCACATCAGGATCCTCGCGTAAAGCGGAACGCAGGGCTGCGCTGAAGCTGTGCGTATGGCGGCCCACTTCGCGCTGAGTCACCAGACATTTCTTGGCGTCGTGCACAAACTCAATGGGGTCTTCCACTGTGATGATGTGACCGCGTTGCGTGCGGTTGTAAAAGTCCACCATCGCCGCCAGTGTGGTTGACTTGCCCGAACCGGTGGGCCCGGTCACCAGCACCAGCCCACGCGGCTTGAGCGCCAGTTCTGCGACGATGGCGGGCGCACCCAGCGTTTCAAGCATCGGCACGACTGACGGGATGCTGCGGAACACCGCGCCCGGCCCGCGGCTGTGTTGAAACGCATTCACGCGAAAACGCGCCAAGGCAGGCACGTCCAAAGCGAAGTCCAGCTCCAGCGCTGTCGCAAAGTCATCGCGTTGTTGGCGGCTCATCGCCTGCGCCAACAGGTGGACAAGCTGAGCGGCGTCCATGGCGGGTAAGTCCAGCGAGACCATGTCGCCGTGCACGCGCAGCATGGGTGGCAGCCCGGACGACAAATGCAGGTCTGATGCTTGTCGAGTCGTCGCCGTGGTCAGCAGTTCGGTGAGTTCCATGGATAGCCTTTTCGGTTTCTTTTAATGTAAATCAAAAGTTTTACAAATTGACTTTGGCGAAAAGTCAGCTGGCAGTTCGTTACAGTCAGCAGCATGACCTTTCTGCACAACTCAGTGGTGAATGACAAGCCCAGCATCGCCAGCCAACTCACACAAGTGCGACAGCACATCACGCAAGCCGCTGTGGCGGCCGGACGTGAGCCGGACAGCGTGCGCTTGCTGGCGGTCTCCAAGACCTTTGGTGCAGACGCCGTGATCGAAGCCGTGCAGGCCGGGCAGACGGCTTTCGGTGAAAACTACATTCAAGAAGGCGTGGAAAAAATCCAGGCCCTGCGGCAGTGGCTGGCAGAGCCAGCGCAGTCTGGGCAAGCCGCGTTGGAGTGGCATTGCATCGGTCCCATTCAGAGCAACAAGACGCGTTGGGTAGCGGAAAATTTTGACTGGGTGCAGTCGGTAGACCGGTTGAAAATTGCGCAGCGATTGAGCGAACAGCGGCCGGCCGATTTGCCGCCGCTGCAAATTTGCCTGCAAGTGAATATTGACGGCGGTGCCAACAAATCGGGCGTGTCGCCTGAGGACGCGATGGCTCTTGCGCAAGCCGTGGCAAAGCTGCCGCGGCTGGTGTTGCGCGGCCTCATGGCCATCCCTGAACCAGCGCCTGACGAAGCCAGCGCCCGTGCCGTGCACGAACGCACATCTGCGTTGCTGGCGCAGATCAACGCAGCGGGAGGGCTACCTCAGCCGATGGACACCTTGTCAATGGGCATGAGCGCTGACTTGGCGCCTGCCATCGCGGCCGGCAGCACGATGGTGCGTGTGGGGACGGCGATTTTCGGCGGGCGCGGCTAACTTGTTCCAGTGGACCCGTGCGCACCCGCAGCAAAATGTGCTGTGATGAACGTGTCCAGCTCGTCGATCGGCAAGGCTTTGCTGCACAGAAAACCTTGGTAACTGTCGCAGCCGTGGCGCTTCAGAAAATCCCGTTGCGCTTGGGTTTCAACGCCCTCGGCCATCAGCTCTAGCCCCAAGCTCTGGGCCAAACCGATGATGGTGCGGGCAATGGCGGCATCGTTCGGGTTGGTCAACACGTCTTTGACAAACGTGCGACAAATTTTCAACTGGCCGAGGGGCAATTTTTTGAGGGATGACAGCGCGGAATAGCCGGTGCCGAAATCGTCAATTGACAGCGTGACACCAGCGTCTTTGAGCATGCCCATTTTGGCTATCGTCACGTCAATATCAACGGCCAGCAAGCTTTCCGTCAGCTCAAGCTTGAGTCGGCTCGCTTGAATGCCGGTGCGTTGGATCAGTGCCATCACTTGGTCGACAAACTCAGGGTGACAAAACTGCCGGACGCTGACATTGACAGAGAGGGACAGTTTTTCTGTTTCGGGGCGTTGTGACCATGCCACCAACTGCGCACAAGCGGTCTCTAGGACCCAGTTGCCGAGCGGCAAGATCAGGCCACTCTGTTCGGCCTGTGAAATGAAATCATCGGGCATGACCAAGCGATCAGCCCTTTGCCATCGCAGCAGCGCTTCGACCCCGACCATCTGTCCGTCACCACCGACTTGAGGCTGGTAGTACAAGATGAACTGATGGTCATAAAAGGCCTGCCGAAGATCGCTGGTCAGGGTGGCTCTGGCTGTCGCTACGATCTGCATCTCAGGGTCAAAAAAGCACAATGTGTTGCGGCCGGCGGCTTTGGCTTGGTACATGGCCAAGTCGGCCTGCTTGAGGGCATCGCCCATACTTTGGTTGACGATCCCGATGGGCGTGATACCAATGCTGCAGGTGCCGTGGTATTGATTTCCACTGAGTTGGTAGGGCACGCTCAGCGCTGCCAAAATCTTGTCGCCAACCACGCGTGTTTTTTGCAGCGCGGTCTCCGGGTCGGCGGACAGGTCTTCAAGCATGACCACAAATTCGTCGCCGCCAAGTCGGGCGACTGTGTCGCTGCGTCGCACACAGCCTAGCAAACGTGTGGCCACTTGCTGCAGCATCATGTCCCCCCGAGAATGGCCCAGTGTGTCGTTCAAGACTTTGAAGTTGTCCAAGTCGATGAACATCAGCGCACCAATTGGTTTGAATTCGCTCTTGGCGGACAGCACCGCCTCTAGCCTTTTCGTCAACAACTGCCGGTTCGGCAGTTGCGTCAAAGGGTCGTAAAAAGCCAGATGCTCGATTTGCTCATCGGCGGCTTTGCGCTCGGTGATGTCGCGGCCAACGGCAACCCAATGCGTCACCCCATGGTTCTCGTAATTCACTGGCACCATGCTCAGCTCCAACCAAAACAGCTCACCATTTTTTTTGTAGTAAATCAGCTCAGCACTCACTGACAGCGAGTTTCGCAGGGCGTGGTTGATACGGCTGAGCGCATTGCGCTGGGTATTTGGGCCTTCCAGCAACTCGGGTGTGCGGCCCATCACCTCGACTTGGCTGTAGCCGGTTTGCCGCACAAAGGCCTCGTTGACAAAGACAATCTTCGGCCATGCCCCTGGGTGCCCATTTTCTGCTATCAGCACCATGTCGTTGAGCCGCGCGATGCTGGTCTGCAACAGTCGCAGAAGTTCCTGCTCACGGTGGCGTTCTGTGACATCTTGCAAATAAACCGCTAAGCCATCGGCAAACGGATAAACCCGCAGTGCTAACCACTTGTTGTGTACGGGGTAAAACTCTTCAAATTCTGAGAAGTTTCCGCTTTGCAAGGCGCTGATGATGTCATGCTGCAGTCGACTGGTGCCGTAGTGCGCCAGTTCACCCCAGATATGGCAGCCCAGCAGCGCCTTGCTGTCACGCCCCAAAAGGCGTTCACTTTCGGGGTTGACATAGGTGAAGCGTCCTTCACGGTCGAGCGTGACAAAGGCCTCTTCGAGGCTGGCCAGCGTGGTGCTGAGCTGCATCAAGACCCGCTGTGATGTGCGCTCTGCTCGCTGCTTCGCTGACAAATCCAGCAGTGCCCCCTGAATCGAGATGACGGCACCCGTGTCGTCGCACACGGCTTGTCCGCCCGAACTGACCCATAGGCGCCGATCCGAAGGGAGGACGATTTGAGCCTCCAATTCAAACGGCTGTCCGTTACTGCGACAAGCATTGACCGCAAGGGCCAAGGCCGCTTGCGATTCAGTTGTAAAAAGCCCCTGAAAAGTTGTCCAGTCGGGTGCTTGATTCAGTTCAAGCAAGGCCGTCAACCCAGCGCTCACACTCAACTGCTGGCTTACAACATCAAGTGCCCAGCAGCCCGCTTGGGCGGTGCGCTCAAGCAGGCCGAGCCAACTTGGCAGGGTTGCCAAGGGTTGACGCAGGGGGCTGCGCTGATTGGCTGAGGCGAAGCGGGATGGCTGCATTTGTTGGGTAATTTGTCGGGTCTTTTTTGATGGATTGCCAAGCATGAACGTTGGGTGTGAGGGTACTGCGTTGCAGGCCCTGAGAAAAGTCCTCAGCAGGCGAAATCGGTCTAGTCCTACGACGGATGAGGCGGGTGACTTAGTTAACCGAAGGTTGCCTATCGTTAACTTCATGTTTCTGTTTTCATTTGCCAAAACCACCCTCATGACCTCGCCTCTTGACGCGCTCAAAACGTGTACCAATCTAGACAGTTTGCGGTCAACCTTGCAGGCTTTGTGCGCGCCGCTTGGCGCGGTGGCTGAGCTTGAGGTTTTTCGGGTTGAACAAGCCGGACACCATCAAGCGATGTGTGTTTGGCGTATGCAGTCTGAAAAGGAGAACGCACGCATCATGCAAACGTGGGGTGTCGGTCGCTTCGGTGGTGAGTTGGTCGCCGTGGTTGACGTGACGCCGGTTACGCTGAACGACCACACTTAACGCGTCTACTTAATTCGTTACGCCTCTTGCATGTGACGGTGGCGCTTTTTGGCTGAGCTGTCGGTAGGATGGGTTGCTTTCATACAAAGGAACTTCTTGATGGCCACCCCCTTTTTCGGCAGACGAGAATCCGAACCTTCTGGCTTGCGCCCAGGCGCCGTCAGCAATCAAAATCATCAGAGCAGTCATGCTCAAACTCAGGTGCTTCCGCCGAACGTTGCTGGCGCCAAGCCTGCCTTTGACACCACGGCGACCCATCCCGTATCAAGTATTACGGCACCCGGCAAAGAAGTTGGCAGCAAACTGACCGTCGGTCCCAACATCAAACTCAAGGGCGTTGAGATCACCGACTGTGACACGCTGGTGGTGGAGGGCACGGTGGAGGCCACGATGGACTCCCGCGTGATTCAAATTTCCGAGCTCGGCGCTTTCAAAGGATCCGCTGACATCGACATCGCGGAGATTCACGGTCAGTTCGACGGCAACCTCACGGTGCGTCAAAAGCTGGTGATCTACGCGACCGGCAAAGTGATCGGCAAGATCCGCTACGGTAAGTTGGTGATTGAAGAAGGCGGCCAGATTTCTGGTGATATTCAGTTTGGTTCTGCGGGCACTTCAGCGGCTACTGGCGCTGCCAAGTCTGACGTTCAGCGGGTGGCCTGAGCGCTGCTAGCGCGCTCGACGGGGCGCCTCAAAGCAGCCGCATCAACAGCGGTAGCAGCAATGACGCCAGCACCACCTGAAGGCCGAGCGCCAGCGCTGCGTAGGCGCCTGCATCAGCTTCAACCTGCATGGCCCGCGCAGCACCAATGCCGTGCGAGGTGGTGCCCAAGGCGAAGCCGCGGGCCGTCCAGCCGGCGGCATCAGTTGGAATTCTCAGCGCATCAAACAAGTACTTGCCACTGAGCGCTCCGATCAGCCCGGTCATCACCGAAAACACGGCGGTCAGCGCTGGAATGCCGCCAATGCGCTCGGCTATGCCCATGGCGACCGGCGCTGTGACCGACTTGGGTGCCAGCGACAACAACACCTCGCTTGGCAAGCCCACCGCCCAGCCCAGCGCCAAGGCAGAACCGCTGGCCGCCACACCGCCTGCCAAAGCGGCCAACAGCAATCGCCCCCAGCGACGCTTGAGGTCAGCGCGGCGCTGCCACAGCGGCCAAGCCAAAGCCACCACGGCGGGGCCCAACAAAAAGTGAATGAACTGCGCGCCAGCGAAGTAAGTCGGGTAGGGCACGCCGGTGAGCAACAGGCCCGAGGCAATCACCGTCACCGTCCAGAAAACCGGGTTGGCCCACGGCGCATGGTTGACGGCCGTGTAGGCCGCTTGCGCCAACAAATAAACCACCAGCGTGGCCGTCAGGCCGAACAGCGGTGTGGCCGACAAGTAGACCCAGAGTTCCACGAAATTAGACATGCTTGTTCGCGTCAGTGTTCTTGCTGTTCATCACGGCGCCACAGGTAGTTGAGCAGCAGCGCCGTCACGGCCAGCCCGACCAGCGTCGAGACCACCAGCACCAGCAACATGCGACCACCGTATTCGCTGACGATGGACAGATGCGTCATGACGCCGACGCCGACCGGCACAAACAGCAGCGATAAATGTGACAGCAGGTAATCGGCACAAGCCGACACCGGCTCTCGCACCACCGCCCAGCGCAGCGCCACCAACAGCAGCATCATGCCGACCACCGGGCCGGGCAAAGGCAGCGACAAGCCGCGTGACAGCAGCTCGCCCATCGACTGCAAAACCAGTAGCCAGCCGAGGCCGCGCAGTCCGTTCATGTGGCTATTTCTTGTTTAGAAGCGCGGTAAATCTGGGTGCGCGATCTTGCCGCCGCGCACCAGCATCTTGCCGTACTCAGCGCAGCGTTGCAGCGTTGGAATCACCTTGCCGGGGTTCAATAGGCCGCGCGCATCAAATGCGCGCTTGACGCCGAACATTTGCTCGTTTTCTGCGGCGCTGAACTGCACGCACATGCTGTTGAGTTTCTCAACACCAACCCCGTGTTCCCCGGTGACCGTGCCGCCCATGGCGACGCTGGTTTCCAGAATATCAGCGCCAAACAATTCGCAGCGGTGCAGCTGGTCGGCATCGTTGGCGTCAAACAAAATCAGCGGGTGCAAGTTGCCGTCACCCGCATGAAAAACGTTGGCGCAGCGCAGTTGGTATTTCTTTTCCATCTCGGCAATCGCCAACAAAATATCGGCCAAGCGCTTGCGCGGAATGGTCGAGTCCATGCACATGTAGTCGGGGCTGATGCGGCCAGACGCCGGGAACGCATTTTTGCGGCCGCTCCAAAAGCGCAGGCGCTCGGCTTCGTCTTGGCTGACCGCAATAGCGGTGGCGCCGCAGCGAGTCAGTACCTCGATCATGCGGCCAATTTCTTCTTCGACTTCTTCCGGCGTGCCATCACTTTCGCAGAGCAAAATCGCCACGGCGGTGAGGTCGTAGCCTGCGTGCACAAAGTCTTCCACCGCTGCTGTCATCGGCTTGTCCATCATCTCCAGCCCGGCCGGAATGATGCCAGCGGCGATCACCGCCGCCACCGCGTCGCCGGTCTTGCGCAGGTCGTCAAAGCTGGCCATGATGCAGCGCGCCAATTGCGGCTTGGGCACCAGCTTGACGGTGACTTCGGTGGTCACCGCCAACATGCCTTCGCTGCCGACGACGAGGCTGAGCAAGTCGTAACCCGGCGTGTCCAGCGCATCGCTGCCGAACTCGACTTCATCGCCTTCAATCGTGAAGCCGCGCACCTTGAGCACGTTGTGCACCGTCAGTCCGTACTTCAGGCAGTGCACGCCGCCCGAGTTTTCGGCGACGTTGCCGCCGATGGTGCAGGCGATCTGGCTCGACGGGTCGGGCGCGTAATACAAATTGTGAGGTGCAGCGGCTTCAGAGATCGCCAAGTTGCGCACGCCACCTTGCACCACAGCGGTCCGGCTGGCCGGGTCCATTTTTAAAATCTTGTTGAACTTGGCCAGCGACAGCGTGACGCCCAGCTTGTGCGGCATGGCGCCACCTGACAAGCCGGTGCCGGCTCCGCGCGCCACCACGGGCACGTCCAGCGCATGGCAAGTCTTCAACACCGCTTGTACTTGCGCATAAGTTTCGGGCAACGCGACCACCAGCGGGCGCTGGCGGTAAGCGGTCAGGCCATCGCATTCATACGGGGTGGTGTCTTCGCGGTTCCATAGCAGCGCATGCTGTGGCAAAACCTGCTGCAAAGCGGCAACCACCTGCGCTTGCCGCTCGGCGCGCTCTAGTGAAGCGTGCTGTTCAGAAAAAACGGGTGCATTCATGTCAAAGCTCCTGCCACCAGCCACGTCGGGAAGCGACTGTTGGCGGGGCAAGGTGGACTTTAAACCATGCCGCCCCTAGGCCATTCAGGGCGCACCAAAGCCATAGCGCGCAAAGGTGGTCTGTGCGGGCGTGGCCAGCAGTGCTTTGGCGAACGCTGCCGCTGCCGGGTGCGCGCCGTTTTTAACGGTCACGCCATACGCCGCACCCACCTGCAAATTGGCGGGCAAGGCCACCACGGCCAAGCGCGGCACTTCTTTTTGCGCGGCCACGGCATTGGTGCAGTAAGTCAGAAAAATATCGGCCTGGTTGTTGTCCATCACCCAGGCATAAGTGCCGCGGCCGGCAGGCGCCTTGGGCGAGTCGGCACCGCCGGTGAGCTTCAATGCCTTGGCGTCCAGCGTGGCGTAAGCGCCGGCCTTGACGCTGTCGGCTTTGCGGAACAACTCCCAAGCGTAGTCGCCTGCGGGGTCAGCCTTGGGCATCGAGGTGCCCAAGCGCACCGTCGGGTCGAGCAGGGTGTCCAGCAAGGTGGCCGGTGCAGTCTTCAGGTTGGCCTGCGTCAGGGCGCACAAACTGTTGCGCACGAACACCGCGGGCGCACCCCAAGCACCCGCATTGGCCAAGCGTTGTGGATGCTGAATGTCAGCCGAGGCGAAGACCTGCGCAGCGTCGTCTTTTTCAATCTGCTCACGCAGCAAGCCTGATGCGCCGAAGGTCAGCGCGATCTTTTGGCCGGTGCGTGTTTCATAGTCGCGCGCAATGTCCGTCATCGCTTCACGCAAGCTGCCTGCCGCAAAGACCGGCAAGTGATCTTTCATGGATTCAGCGGATGCTGTCATTTCAGCCGGCGCGGCGCAGCCGAGCAGCGTCGCTGCGGCCATCGCTGTCAGTAATAGAAGTTTCATGTTGGGTCACTTATGGATGTTGCCAGCTCTTGTACACCGCCTCGATGCTGTAGCCATCGGGATCAAAGATATTGGCCGCGTAGTAGCGCGGGTCATAGTGCAGACGAGCGCCGGGGGCACCGTTGTCTATCGCCCCTGCGGCCATGGCCGCCGCGTAAAAAGCATTGACCACGGCCACGCTCTTGGCAACAAAGCCGACATGCGCGGAACTTGCGCTTGAGCGGCCCTGCCGCAGCCAGAAAGACACCCGACCATCACGACCAAAACCCTTCAAATCAGGATGCCCCTCCGGGCCATCAGCACCGTCATAGTCAAGGACATGGCGAATGCCGAGCGGTGCCAATGCCTGCTGGTAAAAAGAGATGGATTGATCGACGTTGTTAACTGTGATGAAAATGTGATCGAGCATGACTTCCTTGTGTGTTCTCGGACGGAGGTTGATCGTAGCGACGGCTTAGAAATGAAACCAGGTTGCTCTGCGGCAGCGTGTCAAAGGTTGAGGCCCTTCATTGACGCCGGCGCATAACGCTGCCCTGCGGCAATACCGGCTGGCATAGCCAAATTCAAGCGCTCTAGGATTTCCGAAGAAAGCGCCAGATTGCTCGCTGCGATGTTTTGCTCCAGCAAGGGGATGCGCTTGGTGCCGGGAATGGCAACAATGTCAGTACCTTGGGCCATGACCCAAGCGAGGGCCAATTGGGCTGCCGTACAGCCTATGCTGTCAGCGATGCGCCGGACTTCTTCGACCAAGTGAAGTTTTTTTTCGAAATTTTCACCTTGAAACCGCGGTGCATGCCGACGAAAGTCGTCCGGCGCAAAGTCATCGGGCGTCTTGAATGAACCCGTTAAAAATCCACGCCCCAGGGGACAGTAGGCAACAAAACCAATACCCAATGAACGAACAGTGGAAAGCAGTTCTTCTTCCGGCTCACGACTCCAAAGGGCGTATTCAGTTTGCAGGGCCGTGATGGGATGCACGGCATGGGCACGTCGAATCGTGCTGGCTGCAGCTTCAGACAAGCCGAAATGACGGACCTTGCCCGCTCGCACCAACTCGGACATGGCGCTTACCGTGTCTTCGATCGGTACGTGGGGGTCTACGCGGTGCTGATAGTACAAGTCAATGACTTCGACGCCGAGACGTTTGAGGCTGGCATCACAGCTGGAGCGCACACAGTCCGGTGTCCTTTGATGTCTCCAAACGAACCGTCTTCACCGCGCAAGTTGCCGAATTTGGTGGCCAGTATGACCCCCTCGCGGCGGTTCGCTATGGCTTTTCCAATCAATGCCTCGTTCTTCCCGACCCCGTACATGTCGGCATGTGTCGAGGAAATTGACGCCAAGATCAAGCGCCCGGTGGATGGTGGAAATAGCAGCAGCATCAGATCGTCCGCTGTAAAACTCCGACATTCCCATACAGCCGAGACCTTGCATTGAAACGTGAAGGTCTGATTGACCAAGTTGACGTTTTTTCATTGTGTTGACTCTTTTAATATTCTCACGACCCGCTTTTTCAGGAGGTGGCAATGCTGTTCAACGCCACAAGTGCTTCCGGTGATAGCGTCAGATTCAACGATGCCAAGTTCTCGCGCAAGTGGGTGAGCGATGAAGTTCCAGGAATCAAGAGAATGTTGGGTGAACGTTGGTGCAACCAAGCCAAGGCAACTTGCATGGGAGTCGTCCCTAAACGTTCTGCGACATCTGACAAAGTGGAGGACTGTAGAGGCGTGAAGCCACCCAGTGGGAAGAACGGAACGTAAGCTATGTTTTGGCGCGCTAAATCGTCAATCAGCAAATCATCCTGGCGATTGACAAGGTTGTAGAGGTTTTGGACGCAGACAATGTCGGTGATTTTTTGCGCTTCAGCTATTTGGGTGGCGGTGACGTTGCTCAGTCCTATGTGCCGTATCAGCCCCTTGCGCTTGAGATCAGCCAGCACCATGACTTGTTCTGAGACACTGCCCTCCTGCGTCCCGTGGCCGTCGCCGACAACCCGGTAATTGACAATATCCAGCGCGTCCACGCCCAGGTTACGCAGGTTGTCATGAACGCCAGCGGTGAGTTCTTCTGGCAAATTGGCCCGTTGCCATGACTTGTCCGGCGGCCGACGGGCCCCCAACTTGGTGGCGATGACCAATCCCTGGCGCTAGGGATGCAAAGCCTGCCGAATGGTTTGGTTGGTGAGATGGGGACCGTAAAAATCTGAGGTGTCGATATGGTTGATACCGGCTTCCATGGCCGCACGAAGAACGACTTCGGCGCTCATCGGATCCTTGGGTGGCCCCCACACGCCTGGTCCGGCTAACTGCATTGCACCGTAACCCATCCTTTGAACTTTCATCGACGTACCGGGAAATGTAAATTGCCCGCCAAGAATGAAATCACGCATGCTGGTTGCCCTGAGAAGTGTTGAATGCGCAGAGTTTAAGGACGTCAATGGATGGACGTCTATTTGCTCATCATGTCCGTGTTCCATCTTGGGCATTCACGTGTTGGCGGCTACACCCTGCGTCATGCAGTGCCTGCCAGACACGCATCGGGGTAGCGGGCATGTCAAGGTGGCGGATGCCGGCTACCTGAAGCGCGTTGCAGACTGCATTGATGGTCGCGCTCAAAGCGCCAACGGTCCCTGATTCGCCTACGCCTTTGACGCCCAAAGGGTTCAGCTTTGTTAGCGTTTCCAGGTACACGCTGACAATGTGCGGCATGTCAGCAGCCCGAGGCAGCGCATAGTCCATGAAGGAGCCCGTCACCAACTGCCCCGTCGGGTCGTAACGGATCTCTTCCAGCAGGGCCTGACCCATGCCTTGCACCACGCCGCCATGAATCTGGCCTTCGACCATCGCCGGGTTCATGACCCGGCCGATGTCTTCGACCGCCACATAGGCAACCGGTGTCACCTGTCCGGTCTCAGGGTCGATCTCGACCTCACAGATATGGCAGCCGTTTGGAAACGTCGGACCAGGGGGTGTGAACTCTCCCGACCCAGACAGCCCTTGCGCACCTGTTTCGCCGTCAGCCTCAGCGTTTAATTCAGCAACGCGGGCCAGCTCGCCCAAACTGACCACGCGGTCAGTCCCGACGATGCGGCAAGCACCGTCAACGAATTCGATGTCCTCAACGGCCGCTTCAAGCACGTCAGCCGCCATCTGCTTGGCCTTGCCGATCAAGTCGTCGACTGTTCTGACCAATGCCGCACCGCCCATGACCAGTGCGGAAGAGCCGCCATTGCCTTTGCCGTTCTCAATCAGGTCGGTGTCGCCCTGCGCATACTTCACCATCGACAGAGGCAACCCGAGGCGCTGCGCGACTAGGTTAGAAAGTGACGTTTCGTGGCCTTGGCCGACCGACATGGCACCAGGGATCACCGTGACTGATCCATCGCCGTGAGCACGCACCATGGACCAGTCGGAGCCGGCGCCTGCCGCCATTTCGATGGGCATCGCGATGCCCATGCCTCGCAGGCGTCCCCGTAGCCGAGCCTCTTCGCGTCGCGCTGGAAATCCGGCGTACCCGGCCACGTCCAGCGCCTTGTCGAGATTGCGCTCGAAATCTCCGCAGTCGTATTGGAGAAGGAATGACGTCTTGTACGGCATGGCCGTCGTCGGGATCAAATTGCGACGACGCAAAGAAACCGGGTCAATCCCCAACTCGAAAGCCGCGACATCGATGACGCGCTCAATCGCGTAGGTCGCGTCCGGTCTCCCCGCACCTCGGTAGGCGGCTGTCGACTGGGTGTTTGTGAAAATACCGATCACTTGCGCAGAGACAGCCGGCGTTGTGTAGACGCCAGAGATGCCGCCAATATTCATGATCGGCGTCACTGATCGGGGCGTCATGTAGGCCCCCACATTGACGTCATAGCGCACGCGCAGCGCGGTGAACAACCCGCCAGCATCGAGGCCAAGCTCGCTGGTCACGAACACGTCGCGGGCATGTTCGTCTGCCAAAAACGATTCGCTGCGCTGTGCCGTCCAACGCACGGCGCGACCTAAGTGCCTGGAGGCCCAAAAGACAAGAACTTCCTCGCGCTGAGGGCCGAACTTCATCCCGAAGGAACCACCGACATCACCGACCAAGACGCGCAGGTCGTGAACGTCAAGACCGAACAATCGGGCTAGTTCATTGCGCATCTGATGGGGACTCTGGTGCGATACGCGTAAAACAGAGCGTCCGTCGTCAGCCGCATAAGCCAGTGCAGAACGCGGCTCCATCGGGATAGCGGCCACGCGGCTGACGTGCGTGCGCAGGCTGACAACTTTGTGCGATGCGTTCAGCGCGGCATCGACCCGATCTGCATCACCGGCTTTCCAGTGATACGCCACGTTGCCCGGTCGATCGGCCCAGACCTGTGGCGCCGCGCTCTCAATCGCGGTATCGACTTCAACGACGGCATCGTGTTCTTCGAGGTTCATGACCACGCGTTCGGCTGCGTCCGTGGCGGCCATTTCGGAATCAGCCAAGACCATCGCCACCGGTTCACCCGCAAACCGAACTTGATCGATCGCCAAGTAAGGACGCGGTGTTTCTGGCGCGAAGCTGCCATCGCCCTGCGGCTGCCGGTAGGGCACAGGACAGGAATTGAAGCCGCTGGCGACCATGTCCGCACCAGTCAGTACGGCGGCAACGCCCGGCATGGCCAGCGCTGCCGAGGTGTCGATTGACCGGATCGTCCCACAGGCATAAGGGGAACGGACGAAGACCGCGTACAAGGCGCCGGGGTGGTCAAAGTCATCGGTATAGGCACCTTGCCCAGTGATCAGTCTGTCGTCTTCGCGCCGTAAGACAGTGTTGGAGTGTTGGATGGTATTCATAATATTTGTACTAGGTTAGTCGATTGAGCGAGATCATGCGGTTCTCACGGAGAAACAGGGCGAACTACACGCTGATAAATTTCTCGCTAGTTGGCACTCGATGGCTTTTAGCCCTCAATTTGACGACTAAAGCGGGACGTCGCTTCGGCCTTTTAAAATTCATCCAACTTTCAAGGATCGATCGTGACACCATCCCCGACCAACACATGGCGACAAATTCCAAAGGGTGTGTGGGTGCTTGGGTTCGTCAGCCTGTTGATGGATATTTCATCTGAGATGGTGCACAGCCTGTTGCCCATGTTCATGGTCACCACGCTAGGTGCGAGCGCATTCACCGTCGGCTTGATTGAGGGCGCCGCTGAATCAACCGCGTTGATGGTGAAGGTTTTCTCCGGCGCGTTGAGCGATTATTTGGGCAAGCGCAAAGGGCTGGCCGTCTTCGGATATGCCTTGGGCGCGCTGACCAAGCCGTTGTTTGCGGTGGGGACTTCGGTGGGCGTGGTGGTCACGGCCAGGCTGGTGGACCGCATTGGCAAGGGCATACGGGGTGCGCCGCGAGATGCCTTGGTGGCCGACATCGCGCCGCCTGACATGCGGGGTGCGGCCTTTGGCCTGCGGCAATCACTCGACACGGTAGGCGCGTTTTTAGGCCCCTTGATCGCCGTCGGCTTGATGCTCTTGTGGGCCAACGACTTCCGGGCGGTTTTCTGGGTTGCGGTTATTCCGGGCTTGATGGCGGTGGCGCTCCTCATCGTGGGTGTGAAAGAACCCGCGCGGCATGTGGATGCGAAAAGAACCAATCCCATCAGTCGACAAAACCTGAGGCGGCTTAGCGCGCCTTACTGGTGGGTCGTGGCGATCGGTGCCATTTTTACCTTGGCGCGTTTCAGTGAGGCTTTTTTAGTGCTGCGGGCGCAACAGATCGGCATTGCCATGGCCTTGGTGCCCTTGGTCATGGTGGCGATGAACATCGTTTATGCCCTGTCGGCGTACCCTTTTGGCCAGCTGTCTGACCGGATGAGTCACACCAAATTATTGGTGTTGGGGCTGATGGTGCTGATCGCGGCCGACTTGGTTCTCGCGTCAAGTTCGCATTGGAGCGTGTTGTTGCTGGGCGTCGCGTTGTGGGGCATCCACATGGGGATCACGCAAGGTTTGTTGGCGACCATGGTGGCCGACACTGCGCCTGCAGAATTGCGCGGAACCGCCTACGGCATTTTCAACCTGATGAGTGGCGTGGCCATGCTGGTGGCCAGCGGTTTGGCTGGGTTGTTGTGGGACGAGCTGGGCGCCGCCTTCACGTTTTATGCGGGCGCTGCATTTTGTGTTCTGGCCTTGGTGGTGATGGCGTTTCGCCAACGAGGTCTTCGCCGTCTTATTTAAAAATGACGGTTTTGTGGCCGTTCAGCAGCACGCGGTGTTCGCTGTGCCACTTGACGGCGCGCGCCAGCACCTGGCTTTCAGTGTCGCGGCCTATTGCGGTCAGGTCTTCCACCGTTCGGCTGTGCTCAACGCGGGCCACGTCTTGCTCAATGATCGGGCCTTCGTCCAGATCTGCGGTGACGTAATGCGCCGTGGCACCAATTAATTTGACGCCGCGGGCGTGCGCCTGGTGGTACGGCTTGGCACCTTTGAAGCTGGGCAAGAACGAATGGTGAATATTGATCGCGCGGCCGGCCAGGTTTTGGCACATCTCATCGCTCAAAATTTGCATGTAACGCGCCAGCACGACCAGCTCTGCGCCTGCAGACTGAATGACGTCGTACTGCCTCGCTTCGGACTCAGCCTTGGTGGCCGCCGTCACCGGGATGTGGTGAAACGGCACCTTGTAGCTGGCCGCCAGCTGCTCAAACTCGTTGTGGTTGGAGACGATGGCGCGGATGTCCAGCCGCAGCAGGCCCGACTTCCAGCGGAACAGCAAGTCGTTCAGGCAATGCCCTTCCTTGCTGACCATCAAGACGGTGCGCATGGGCTGGCTGGCTTGGTGCAAGCTCCAGCGCATCTCAAAGTCACCGGCCAAAACAGCCAATTCTTCTTTGAGGGCTTCAAAAGACAAGTCAGCGCAGGCAAAGCCAACGCGCATGAAAAACAGGCCGGTGGCGTCCTGGTCGCGGTCGTCGGCGTATTGGGCCGCATCCAGAATGTTGCCGCCGCGCTCAAATAAAAAGCCCGAGACGGCGTGAACAATGCCGGGACGATCGGGGCAGGACAAGGTGAGGGTGTAGGTTGAGCTCATGGCGGGGCCATTGTCGCAGGCGCAGACGCGGTACGTTGAGCTCGTCAGGGCAAACAGCATCAGTGACAAAATAAGCCCCACGTACCGATCACGCCTTCAAGGGACCTCACATGACACCGCAAAACTTCAACATGGATCACCACTGGCTGCCGTTCACGCCGAACCGCAGCTTCAAGCAAGACCCGCGCGTTTTCGTCGCCGCCGACGGCATGCACTTCACCACGCACGATGGCAAACAGGTGCTGGACGGCATTTCAAGTCTGTGGTGTGTCACCGCGGGTCACAACCGCAAGCCGATCAACGAGGCGATCAAAAAGCAGCTCGACACGCTGGACTACGCCACGGCTTTTCAGGCCAGCAATGACCAGGCTTTCAAGGCCGCAGAGATGATCGCCAACATGGCACCCGGCGACTTGAACAAGGTGCTGTTTTGCAACTCTGGCTCAGAGGCCGCCGACACCTCACTGAAGGTCGCGCTGGCATATCATCGTGCCCGTGGCGAAGGCCATCGCAATGTTTTCATTGGCCGTGAGCGCGGCTACCACGGTGTCGGTTTTGGCGGCATGAGCGTGGGTGGCATTCCGGCCAATCGCAAAGCCTACGGCACGGCGCTGCTGCCTCGGGTGGACCACATGCGCTTCATTCACGACCCCGTGAACCACGCCTACATTCACAACCAAGAACCGGTCTGGCAAGAAGACATTTTGTTGGAACTCGAAAACCGCATCTTGCCGCTGCACGACGCCAGCAACATTGCCGCCGTGATCGTCGAACCGGTGGCGGGCAGTGCCGGCTGGTATCTGCCGCCGCAGGGCTACTTGAAGCGGCTGCGCGAAATCTGCGACAAGCACGGCATCTTGCTGATTTTTGACGAAGTGATCACCGGCTTTGGCCGCATGGGCGTCAACTTCGGGGCTGATTACTACGGCGTTGTGCCCGACATGCTGAACTTCGCCAAAGGCGTCACCAACGGCGTGATTCCGCTGGGCGGGGTGGTCTGCAGCGATCGCATTTACAACACCATGATGAAGGCCAATGAGGGAGCACCCGACCACGCCATCGAGTTCTTCCACGGCTACACCTACTCAGGCCATCCGGTGGCCTGCGCTGCGGCCATTGCCACGCTCACGTTGTTCGAGGAAGAAAAGTTGTTTGAACGCGCCGGTCAGATGGGCACGCTGTTGGGTGATGTGATGCACAGCGGCTTGAAGGGCCTGCCGAATGTCATTGGCATTCGCAGCATGGGGCTGGCCGGCGCCGTCGAGATGGCGTCGATTCCAGGAGCGCCGGGAAAGCGCGCTTATGACGTTTTCATGACCTGTTTCCACAACGGCGTGTTGGTCCGGTCCGCCGGAGACAACATCGTGCTGTGCCCACCGTTCATAGTGGAAAAAGAGCACATCGACCGCATGGTCAACGTGCTGGCTGACGCGATTCGCAAGCACGCTTGAAGCGCCCCGGTAAGAATCGCTGAGGGGGCTCAGCTCCTACGGGGGAGCGGACGGCTCCGTGCACGGTAGGAGGCCAGCCTCTGGCCGATTCTGCGTGTCTTCCGCCCGTGTCTCTTGGTAAGAATCGCTAAGGGGACTCAGCTCCTACGGGGGAGCGGACGGCTCCGTGCACCGTAGGAGGCCAGCCTCTGGCCGATTCTGCGAAAGTTCAACGTCTTGGCAGTTGCTTGGCCAGGTCCGCACAGTAATCTATGTCGGGCGTTGCTGGTGTGAGCCACACGCTGTCAAAAGATTCGTGCGCGTCGCCCGCCGTCCCAGATCGCAAGCGTATAGCTTTGACGCGCAACGTTGGCGGCAGGTGTTGCGGCACGCCGAGTTGCTTGTCGGCATGGACGCTGCCGCTGATCAGCACCACCACTTGGCCGGTTCGTACTGCCGCTTGCACGGTGTCCGCCATGCGCCTATCTTTGGCGATTTGAATGCGTGTCATGGGCGTGATCTGGCTCTCGGGCAACAGGCCGCAATGACCTTGCCGAATGAGTTGTTGCTGGGCTTTTAGCGCCGGACCCGGTAGACGCTGGTCTAGCTGCGCATCGGTCATGCTGCCTTTCATTTGCGTGCGCGGCAAGTTCGCCCCCAGCACCGGAATGCCTGCGCGCACGGCGCTCATCACGGTCGGGCCATAGGCGGCCCACGGCCAAGCATCGTTGTTCCAGTTCAGCGCCGTGCGGGTTTGCGCTTCGCCTGCATCCGTGAGCAGGCCGGCGGTGCTGCCACCACTGTCGGCCATCTCCAAGGCCACCGCCGCGAGCACACCGCGCGCTGACAGCGCTTCGACGATTTGTTGCTGCAGTGCCTGATGTGCGGGAGCATCATGCTGCTCGCCCAGCAACAACACATCGGCAGGCAGCCAGGCGTCCAATCGGGCGGCTATTTCAGTTGGACTGGGTTTGGCAGAAGTTGCCCCTAGGCCATGGCTACAAGCAACTAGAGACGCACCGACCATGACGGTCAGCGCACAAGCAAAAGGCCGTGCAAGGGCAGGTAGGAAAAAAGAGGGGAGCATGCGTCGATACTAAGGCCTCCGCTTGCTTCGCAGCCCCGTTTTGTAGCCGACCGATTCATGTCCCCATCCGCCTTCGTCAAATTCACTGAGACTTTGTTTCAGCACCTTCTGGTGCGTGCCTTGCTGACGCTGTTGCTGGCTTGGGCGGCGGCCTTGGTCTGCTCCGCGCTGCGAATTCCTTTGCCTTGGATGATCGGACCGCTGCTGATCACCGCTGGCCTGACGATGGCCAATGGGCCGACCGCCAGTTGGACCCCGTTGCGCAACTGCGGTCAATGGACCATTGGCGGCGCCTTGGGGCTGTACTTCACGCCACAAATCGTGAGTTTGGTGGGCAGTTTGTGGTGGGCTATGGCGATTGGCATTGTTTGGGCGCTGGTGCTGGGGCTGGTGTTTGGCGCTTGGTTGTACCGGGTGAATGGGAGCGCTGGCCCCTTGCATATCGCCGGGTTGTCGCGTGTCACCACCTACTTTTCTTCGCCCATTGGCGCCGCATCGGAGATGACGCTCATGGGCGAGCGCCACGGTGCCAGCACCGACCTCATTGCATCGGCGCACAGTTTGCGCGTGATGCTGGTGACGCTGATTGTCCCTTTTGGTTTTCAGTGGGCTGGGCTGCACGGTCTCGACACCACTTTACCTGGGCCGCGTATTGTGGTCTTGCCTAACTTGGCGCTGTGGACCTTGCTCACCGGCGCGGGTTGCTGGGTGATGGTCAAGACAAAACGCGCCAACCCTTGGTTTATTGGGGCGCTGGCGGTGTCTATATTGCTGACCGCCAATGGGTTGAGTCAGTCGGCACTGCCACCCGGCATGGTCAATGCCGCCCAGCTGGTGATTGGCATCAGTCTGGGCGTGCGTTTCACCCCCGGTTTTGTGCACATGGCACCGCGCTGGATGGCTTCAGTGGCGCTGGCCACGGTGGTCATGATTGCGCTTTGCGGCGGTTTCGCTTGGGGGCTGTCTCATGTTGTCGATCTGCATTGGGCCACGCTCTTGCTGGGCACCTCGCCTGGCGGCGTGGCAGAAATGGCCATCACCGCCAAAGTCTTGCAATTGGGTGTGCCGATCGTCACCGCGTTTCATGTGATGCGGCTGGCCGCCGTGTTGTTGCTGGCAGAGCCGATGTACCGCTGGTGGTATCAGGAGCCGCTGTAGTCCGCAGTCAATAGGTTTCAGTGCACCGACACCGGTGTTTGGGCCAGTTCAGCATAGCCTTCCAGCATGTCTTCGACTTCTTCTTGTGTGGGTGTTTTTTGTTGAAACACATTCAAGCGTTGCTGAAAAAATTCGGCCCAAGAGCCGTCGAGATATACCTCTTTGCCAGAGCGCTTGTCGACGATTTCAAACCCGTGGCGGGCCAGCTGCGGCGGCGCAGGCAACGTCCCCGCCACAAGCGAATTCTCATCATCCGCGTTGGCGTGAATTTGAACTACCGCAAAAGTGTCTGAGTCATAAAGCATTTGCATGAAAAACATCCCCCTTTTCAATCAAATGGTGACGATGTCTACAAGTTCAAGGCGGGCCGCTGCTGGACAACTGCTGGTCGATGTAATCGCCGCTCTGTTGCGTGACTTTGATGCGGACCGGCCAGTAGGCCAAAGACGGTGCAAACCAGGCTTCGACGCGTTGGTCGAACGCTTGTCGAGGGTCGCGCGTTAGTTTGATCGCTGTCACTGAACCCTGTGGCAGGTTCAGTTCTTCCTGGCCCGCCACACTGAAGGTCCACGTGTCGGCGTCCTTCTGTCCGGCCGTGTAAATCGGAATCTTGGCCCCCACTGGAAAACTGTCTGGTTGACCGGCCAGCAGACTCGCCAACTGAAAAAATACACTGAGCCGATCTTGCACGCCCCGTTTCCAGGGCGCGTCAGGGGTGTTGGCGCTGAACGTGATTTTTCCTTTGTCGGCTTGAAAGTGCGCCGCGAGTTCGTTGCGAAATTTGTCGGCAAAGCGCTTTGGTGCCAAACCATCGGTCGTGATGTCGCCGACGCTGCTCAGAGATCGGGAGCCAATCAAAAAAGCGGTCACCACCATGTTCGCGTCGTAGCGGCTGCCGTCTTGTAGCCAAGTCATCACACCGGTAGCGTGGTAAGTGAAGCCGCCTGACAGTCCTGTCATCTCATATTTGAGCCGCACGGTGCCGGGAATGATGAAATGGGCTTGGGCCGTTGGCGGATCGGTGGTCTGGGTCGTCTCAGTCGGCGCGGAAGCTTCTGGCGATTCAGCTTTGGGGATGTCTGCCGCGGCCGAGTTGGGGCTGGCGTTTTCGGCGGGCAAGGACAGCTTTGGCTCTGCGGGGGGTGTTTCCAGGCTCACTTCGGCTACCGTCGCAGGTGAAATGATGGGCTCCGGGGTGATGGGCTCCGCCAGAGCGACTCTGGGCGACTGAGTTTTTGGTTTTTGAATCAGCACGGGTTTGGGCTGAGCCGGTTTGGCTTGGACCCGCTGAACCGCTGTCACAAGCGGTACTTCAATTCGCCGGGTGTTGAACACCAGCGTGGTCGGATTCAGCGGCTTTATCGCGGGCCCCATAGTCACTGCCAGCGGAAGGGTGTCTAACAGCCACCAGTGAACCAGCATGACGAGCAGCGCCAACAGCGCCAAAAGGCGATGCGGCGCAAAGCGCGGAGCTTGCGGGTGAGTGGGGCGAGAGACGGGGCTGTCTGTCATGGGTCAAGGCAAAGAAAGGAGGGCTGAATCGCGGCAATGCGGGGTGGCAGAATCTAGGCCATTGATCGTAACGCCGGTCTTTGCGCCGTGTGCAGGGAAGTCCATTCGCACCCTCAGTTTGCCAGCAGGCTCGGGTAGGATGCCGGCTTGGCCAACCAGACGACAAGCAGAGAAGAAAGACAAACCATGAAACTCGCCACATACAAAGATGGCTCGCGTGACGGCCAATTGCTGGTGGTCTCCCGGGACCTCGCCAGCGCGCACTATGCAACCGGTATTGCCAACACCTTGCAGCAGGTGTTGGACGACTGGAACTTTCTGTCACCGCAGTTGCAAGACCTCTATGACGCCCTGAATCAGGGCCGGGCACGCCACGCTTTCCCGTTTGAGGCGGCTCGCTGCATGGCCCCTTTGCCACGCGCCTATCAGTGGGCCGACGGCTCGGCTTTCATCAACCACGTCGAGTTGGTGCGACGCGCCCGGGGCGCGGAGGTGCCCGCTACGTATTACACCGACCCGCTGATGTATCAAGGCGGCAGTGACGATTTTCTGGGCCCGTGCGACGACGTGCGCTTGCCCAGTGAAGACTTGGGCATTGATTTTGAAGCCGAGGTTGCCGTCGTCACCGGCGACGTTGCCATGGGCTGCACGCCTGAACAAGCGCTGGACGGCATCAGGCTGTTGATGTTGGCCAACGATGTGTCTTTGCGCAACGTGATTCCCGGCGAAGTGGCCAAGGGTTTTGGCTTTGTGCAGGGCAAACCGGCGACAGCCTTCAGTCCGGTGGCGGTGACACCGGACGAGCTCGGTGCGGCCTGGCAAAAAGGCCGTCTGCACCTGACCGTACAAAGCACTTGGAACGGTCGCAAGGTGGGTATGTGCGACGCCGGTCCGGACATGACCTTTCATTTTGGCCAGCTCATTGCGCATCTGTGCCGGACGCGCAATGTGCGCGCCGGCAGCATCATCGGCTCGGGCACGGTCAGCAACCCGGGCGTGGAGCACAAGGGCAAAATCGATTGGCCCAAGGGTTACAGCTGCATCGCAGAAAAGCGCGCCATCGAAACCATTCAGGACGGTCAGCCGAAGACCGAGTACATGAAGTTTGGCGACACCATCCGCATCGAGATGAAAGACAAAGACGGGCGGCAGCTGTTTGGTGCCATTGAGCAAAAAATTGCCACGTCGATCGTCGTCAGACCGCGTAAAGCGACTCCAGTGAGCGAAAGCCCTTGATCTCCATCGGGTTGCCGAAAGGATCGCAGAAAAACATCGTCCATTGCTCACCCGGCTCACCGGCAAAGCGGCACTGCGGCTTCATGATGAAGTCGACGTTGGCGGCCTCCAGCTGGGCGGCCATGGTCTGCCAATCCGGCAGGGCCAGCACCAAACCGAAGTGAGGCATTGGCACCATGTGGTCGCCGACGCGGCCGGTGCGTGCGGTTTTCAATGGCTCGCCCAAGTGCAGCGAGAGTTGATGGCCGACGAAATCGAAATCCACCCAGGTGGCGGTTGAGCGGCCCTCGGTACAGCCAAGAACATCGCCGTAAAAATGGCGTGCCACGTCCAGGTCGGTCACGTTGAAGGCGAAGTGGAAGAGACTTTTCATGCGCAGAGCTTAGCAAAAAGCCGCGCGTCAGTTGACGGACGGCTTTGGCATTGCACAATGGCGTTGCCACCCACCTTCAGGAGACTCTATGAGCGACTTTGACAAAAGCACTTTCGCCGACTTCGGCAAGCTGGTGCCGGGCTTTGATTTTTTGCAAAACCTGACGCGGCAAGCGACTGCCAGCGCTGGGCAAGGGCCGTCCAAAATGCCGCAGCTCGGCCACTGGGTCGCTCCGACCATGAATGTCGAAGAGCTCGAAAAGCGCATTGCAGAGCTCAAGGCCGTGCAGTTCTGGTTGGACCAGAATGCTACCGCGCTGAAGGCCACCATTCAGGCGCTGGAAGTGCAGAAAATGACCTTGGCCACGCTGCACGGAATGAATGTGAACATGTCTGAAATGGCCAAAGCCTTCAGCGTCAAGATGCCGGAAAGTGCTGCGAGCCCAGCGGCGCCGGCTGCAGAGCCCGATAAGGGGCCCTTATTTTCTGGCCTTGAAGTGCCGGACACCCGTTACCAAAAGAGTGAGTCGACGCCGGCCCCTGATGCCGCCGAGCCCCCGGCCCGCGCGCCTGCTGGGGTCGACCCGATGCAGTGGTGGGGTGCGCTGACGCAGCAGTTTCAAAGCATCGCCGCCTCGGCCCTCAAAGAAGTGTCAGACCGCCATCCGCTGGATGCCGGCAAGGACATGGCGCAAGAGGTCATCAAGACCACCCTCAAGTCGGGCAAGTCGGCCGTGAAGCCTGCCGCTAAAACGCGCGTCAAGCCAGCCTTCAAGACGGCTGCTAAGGCACCAGTCAAAGCACCCGTCAGAGCCAAAGCAAAACCGAAAGCCAAGGCCCCTGCGCGCGCATCTGCCGCCGTGGCCCGCAAAAGCCCCACCCGAGCCCGATGAAACTATTCCCCTACGGTCACGCCACCCACCCACAGTGGCCCATGGCTGCAGCGCTGGTGTTGGCGCAATTGCGTGCCCACATGGCGCTGCCCAACTACGCCAGCGCGCCCACGCTGGCGCTGCTGTACATCACCGACCACTATGCGCCGCATGCGCAAGAGATCCTCGACCATCTGAGTGCCGAGCTGCCGGAGGCGACAGACTGGAGCGGCACGGTGGGCGTGGGCATTGCCGCTAACAATGTCGAGTACTTTGACGAGCCGGCGCTGGCTGTGATGCTGTGCGATTTGCCGTCCGACCAATACCGCGTTTTCTCCGGCGTGTCACCGTTGCCGCCGTCGACTCGTTTCAAGGCGCACACGGCCTTGGTGCACGCCGACGCCAGCACGCCCGATGTGGCCGAATTGATAGAAGAAATGGCCGCCCGCACCGACAGCGGTTACGTCTTTGGCGGCTTGGCTTCGAGCCGCACGACGACCGTGCAGTTCGCGCTCAGCGGCAATGGCAACCTCAAAGGTCAAGGCGCTGCCAGCGGTGTGTTCAGCGGTGGTCTCAGCGGCGTGGCTTTTGCCCGCGCGCAAGGTGCTGACTCTGGCCATTTGGGCCTGATGTCGCGCGTCACGCAGGGCTGTCAGCCGGTGTCTAAGAGTTATCAAATCACCGCCTGTGAGGGCAATGTCATCACCGGTCTCAACGACCAACCGGCGCTGGAGGTGATGTTGGGCGACCTCGACATCTCCCTCGACGACCCGAAAGAAGCCATTGACAAAGTCCGGCGCACATTGGTCGGCCTGAGTAGCCCATCACACAGCTTGGCTGACGGCACGGTCAGACGCGCCGGTCAGTTCGGTGCGGACGTGTTGGTCCGGCATTTGATCGGGCTCGACCCGTCGCGCAAAGGCATCGCCATCGCCGATGTGGCCGAAGTCGGCATGACGCTGGCTTTTTGCGAGCGCCACGCGGCGGCGGCACGGGCTGATTTGATGCGAGTCTGCGCTGAAATCCGCGAAGAACTGGAACCGCAAGAGGTCACGGCAGAAGTGGCTCAAGCACTGGGTGCCGGTGAGGCCGAGTCTGCACCGCACTTGGCGCGCGGCATTGCCGGGGCTATTTATGTGAGCTGCACCGGTCGCGGTGGACCGCACTTTGGCGGCCCCAGCGCTGAGCTGCAAATCATTCGCCGCGCTTTGGGCGATGTGCCTTTGGTGGGCTTTTTTGCGAACGGTGAGATCGCCCGCAACCACGTTTACGGCTACACCGGCGTGTTGACCGTTTTCACTGCCAGTCGCTGATTTTGACGCCGCCAGAGCCAGGCCACAGCCAGTTCGAATTGCTTCGGCAGCGCCGTTTTGCGCCGTTTTTCTGGACGCAATTTTCAGGGGCAATGAACGACAACCTGTTCAAGTTCGCCTTCACCATGCTGGTGACTTATCAGCTCAGCGTGGCTTGGTTACCGCCGGCGATGGCGGGGCTGGTGATCGGGGCAGTCTTCATCTTGCCGTTTTTATTGTTCTCGGCCACCAGTGGTCAGTTGGCAGACAAGTACGACAAGACCCGCATCATTCGCTTCGTCAAGAATGTGGAAGTGCTCATCATGCTGCTGGCTGCAGCCGGCTTCTTGGCCACAGACAGCGTCTGGAGTGCTTTTCAAGTGCCGCTGTTGTTGGGCTGCACTTTCATGATGGGCTTGCACTCGACCTTGTTCGGCCCGGTCAAGTTTTCCTACATGCCTCAGGCGTTGCGCGAGTCCGAGTTGATGGGCGGCACCGGCATGGT